>DATJYT010000387.1:0-5520 GCA_035499475.1 Xanthobacteraceae bacterium
ATTCGCCAGTGCGACCGCGATGCCGCCGCCGAGCAGGATCGAGCCGTAGTGACTGCGACTGCGCCTGCAGCGCAACAGGGCCGCCAGAATGATGGCGTTTGTCGGCCAAAGCGTCGGAGAAAAGTCGGAATAGCGGGCAAATGCGATCGTCAGCAGAGTAACGACGAAAACAGCGACCGGCAGTAGCAGGTGTCCCGCCGGCGTCAGGTCAAACAGCGGCTCCCGATCAGCGGACGCGCGGTCGGCGAATCGCTGGCTGGTGGTCGCCTCGAATTGCAACGCGCCCGCTCCTGTGTGACGGCCACTGATTCCGCATAAATCGCACGTTATAGCGCGCCCTCTTGTCAGGGAAACCCTTACAAGTGCAGGAGTAATTTGCCGAATCTTGAAATTATCTCGATGGACCCGGGCCGGATGCTGGCTGCGGAATTCCCGATGCTGAGGGCCGCGATCGGAAAAACCATCCACCGAATCAATGATATGTAGCGTCCGCACCACGGATCGTGAGGATGAGCGGAACCATTCACATCGACTCCATGCGGCGAATCGATCGCTGGGCGGGGGTGCCACTTTGCTGGTTTGCAACCCTTCTGCTGAGGCTGTGGCAGGCGGTGCGACGCAAAGCGCCACGGCCGGTAAGGCGGATTCTATTCATCGAGCTGTCCGAGATGGGCAGCACGATTCTCGCCGATCCAGCGATGCGCAAAGCCCGCGAGCGCACCGGCGCAGAATGCTATTTTGCCATTTTCGCGCAGAACGCCGATTCGCTGTCGTTCACGGGCACGATCGCTCCGAGCAACATCTTCACCGTAAGAACCGGATCGCTTTTTCAACTGGCGATCGACACGCTGGCGCTCTTGGCCTGGACCCGGCGCAACGCAATCGACACGGTGGTGGATTTTGAGCTGTTTTCCAGGTTCACCGCGCTGCTGAGCGGATTTGCCGGCGCCGATCGCCGGATCGGATTTTACCGATTCAACAACGAGGGCCTTTATCGCGGCGAGATGCTGACGCATCGCGTGGTGTACAACCCGCACATTCATATCGCCAAGAATTTCATTGCGCTGATCGACGCTCTGCTAAGCGCGACGCCGACCGTGCCGTATTCAAAAACTCTGATCGGAGATGAGCAGCTCGCGATCAAGGCACGGCCGCCGAGCGAGCCGGCGCGCGAGCGGATCAAAGCGCAAATTCAGACGCTGGTGCCCGACAGAGATATCTCAAAGCTGCGGCTGACGTTGGTCAATCCCAACGCCAGCGACCTGCTTCCGCAGCGGCGCTGGATGCCGGAGAACTTCGGTGAACTGATCCGGCGCATGCTGACGGCGCGCGAGGATGTTCTCATCGTGATCACGGGGGCGCCGAGCGAGCGCGAGGAGGCGGACCAACTGGCGGCGCGCTGCGGCAGCGATCGCTGCATCTCGTTCGCCGGCCGGTCGGCGCTGACGGATCTGCCGGCGCTTTATTCGCTGGCCGAGGTGATGGTCAGCAACGATACTGGACCGGCGCATTTCGCGGCCTGCACGGGACTGCCGACGGTCGTGTTGTTCGGTCCCGAAACGCCCAGCCTCTACGGCCCGTTGGGCAGCGCAATCCCGATCTATGCCGGTCTCGCCTGCTCGCCCTGCGTCAATGTCAGCAATCACCGCAAGAGCCCGTGTCGCGACAATGTCTGCATGCGTTCGATCAGCGTCGATCAGGTCTTCAAGGCGGTTGACGATGTCCTGAAGGCAAAGATGCGGACGCCGGCCTAGGGCATCCACGATGGCGCGCCGGCAAACGCGGCGTCAATTGAGCGTCCGTTTGCTCTCCGTGCTGTCAAGCGAGAAGGCGGGAACCTCGATGTCGAAATGCTCGCCGCTCGTGTTTACCATGCCGTAGCTGCCGACCATGAACCCGGACGGAGTCTGGAGCGGCACGCCGCTGGTATATTCAAACGCCTCGCCGGCCTTGAGCACCGGCTCTTCACCGACGACGCCCGCGCCGCGCACCTCCTGGCGGCGCCCCGTCGCATCGGTGATGCGCCAATGACGGGTCTTGAGCTGCACGGTCTCGGCACCATTGTTGGTGATCGAGATCGTGTAGGCCCAGAAAAAGTAGTTGTTCTCCGGCGACGATTTGTCGGCGATAAAGCGCGGGGTCACCACGACCTCGATCTTGCGGGTGACGGCACGATACATGCTGGGCGTCCTGACGCTTTGTCCTGTCCTGGTTCGGGTTCCCGGCCTGGCTCCACGCGCTAGTGAATAGCCTTGAGCCCACAGTTTGCAATAACCGGATGCGTGAACGTTCTCAAGTCGTCGTTGACGGACTAGATTGGCGAGGGGCGTGTGATCCGTGGACCGAGCGCTTCCGGCGCTCCGCGGCGGTCGAAAATGGTTGCTAATTTCGATATTGCAAAGCCCCTAACGACGGCAGCGCCGCTTCCTGCGGTGTCGAGCGAGCGCGACCTGCGGCTCGATCTGTTTCGGGGCGTGGCGCTGTGGCTGATTTTCCTAGACCATATTCCAGAGAACATCGTCAACTGGTTCACCATCCGCAACTACGGCTTCAGCGACGCCACCGAAATCTTCATTTTCATTTCCGGCTACACCGCGGCATTCGTCTACGGCCGCGCCATGCGCGAGCGCGGCTTCGTGGTCTCGAGCGCCCGCATCCTCAGGCGCGCTTGGCAGATTTACGTCGCGCACATTTTCCTGTTCACCATCTTCATGGCCGAAATCTCCTACGTGGCGTCGACGTTCGACAATCCGCTCTACGCCGAGGAAATGAACATTCTCGATTTCTTGAAGCAGCCCGATGTCACGATCTTCCAGGCGCTGATCTTGAAGTTCAAGCCGGTCAACATGGACGTGCTGCCGCTCTACATCGTTCTTTTGCTGATGTTTCCGCCGATGCTTGCCGTTCTATTGTGGCAGCCCGGCCTCGCGCTGATGGGCTCGGCGATCGTTTATGTGCTGACCTGGAAGTTCGACTGGAATCTGCCCGCCTACCCGAACGGCGTCTGGTTTTTCAATCCGTTCGCGTGGCAATTGCTGTTCGTATTCGGCGCCTGGTGCGCTTTGGGCGGCGCCCAGCGGCTCAAGGGCGTCTTGCATTCGCGCATCGTGCTGATCGTTGCGGTCGCCTACCTGGTTTTTGCCTTCGCGATCACCTTGACCTGGTATATCGAGCCGCTCGCCCGCTTCGTGCCGAATTGGCTGAGCGAATGGCTATACCCGATCGACAAGACCAACCTTGACGCGCTGCGTTTCGTGCATTTCCTGGCGCTGGCGGCCGTCACGGTGAGGTTCGTGCCCCGCGATTGGCCCGGGTTGACGTCGCCGATTCTGCAACCGGCGATCCGCTGCGGCCAGCACTCGCTGGAAATCTTCTGCCTCGGCGTATTCCTTGCCTTTGCCGGCCAATTCATTATCGGCGAATGGTCCGGCGGACCGCTCGTTCAGGTCGTGATCAGCGTGTTAGGCATTCTGATCATGATTGCGACAGCGACCCTGACATCGTGGTACAAAGCGATGGAGGGACGAAGATCCCCATCGCGCGTCAAATCGCCTGACGCCGACCTCGCGGGAGGCGGGGCATGACTTTTGTATTCACGCTCATCACGTCCATATTTCTCGCCAGCATCGCCGCGTTTGCGGCGGAGGAGTGCGAAGTGCCGTCATCGCTCATTTCGAGCGACAGCGAGCTCACCCACGCGACGAAAGAAATCAGGGACCACAAACGGCTGGACATCAGCGTCGTCGGCACCGGTTCTTCCACGCTCCCGGGTCCGGACGGCGCGCAATTCGCCTATCCGGCACGGCTCGAGGCGGCGCTGATACAGCGCCTTTCCGGCGTCGATATCAAAGTCGTCGCGCATGTGCAGCCGCGACGGACAACCGCGCAGATGGCGGCCGACCTGAAGAAGATCTTGGCGGCCGACAAGCCGGCGCTCGTCATCTGGCAGGCCGGCACATTCGACGCCGTAAGCGGCATAGAGCTTGAAGAATTTCGCAACAGCCTTGACGACGGCGCCAACAGCATCGAGGCGGCCCCGGCCGATCTTGATCTGATGAACATGCAGTACAGCCCGCGCACCGATTCCATGCTCAGCGTCAGTGCTTACGCGGATGTCATGCGCTGGGTCGCCCAGCAGCACGGCGCCTTGCTGTTCGACCGGTTAAGCATCATGCGTTCCTGGAACGACGCGGGGACTTTCGACCTCTATACCACCACCAAGAACTATGATATGGCCCGAAAAGTTCACGATTGCATTGGCCGGGCTTTGGCGTCTCAAATCATCAGTGCAACGCACGTTGTGACGCCATGAGATTGCAAGCGACGCGTTGATGTTTCCCTGTCATCGAAAAGCGATCTCCTGCGTGGCGCAGGCCGCGGCCGTCGCGGCCCCGCTGGTTGCTTTTGCTGCAGCGCACGCGGAGATGACGGCGCCTGCGCCTTTTGTCGCACCCGATGTCACACCGGCCGCCGCCTCGTCAGCGCCGGCAACCGCGATTCCCGCGATCATCCCCGCGCCGGCAAAATCCGCCGCTGCACCTGCGCCTGCCGCCGCCCTTGCGGCGGCTCCGGTCGCCTGCACTGCGCCCGCTGAATTCTCGCATCTCAATCTGCCGCTGGCGCACACCGCGCGGCGGATCGCGAGCGGCAAACCGCTCACCGTCGTCGCCGTCGGCTCGTCATCGACGGCCGGTGCCGGCGCAAGCTCGCCGTCGGCAAGCTATCCAAGCCGGCTTGCGGTCGAGCTCGACAAGCGTTTCGCTCCGGAAGGCGTCACCGTGTTCAACCGCGGCGTCAACGGCGAAGAAACCAGCGACATGATGGCGCGCTTCGAGAATGGCGTCATCGCCGAGCATCCGCAGCTCGTGCTGTGGCAGGTCGGCACCAATTCGGTGCTGCGCGATCATCCGCTGGCGCCGCACGCCACGCAACTGCACGAAGGCATCGAGGAGCTGAAGGCGAGCGGCGCCGACGTCGTGCTGATGGATCTGCAATACTCGCCGCGGGTGATCGCCAAGACCGAGACGCTGGATATGGTCGATCAGATCGCGCTCACGGCCAAGGAAGAAAACGTCGATCTGTTCCGGCGCTTCGCGATGATGCGTGCCTGGTACGAGGAGCAGCATCTGCCGTTCGACGTCTTCGTGTCGCCGGATGGCCTGCACATGAACGATTGGGGCTACGCCTGCGTCGCCAAGGTCCTCGCCCGCGGCATCGCCGAAGCGGCGACGCGCCCCATCGCCTCCGCCGCGGCGCACGCGCCGCGCTGACCGTCAGGCGGCATCGAGTGCCGCGAGCACGTCCTCGACGATATCGTCGGGATGCTCGAGGCCGACCGACAACCGCACCAGCCCCTCCGTTACTCCGATCTCGCCGCGCTGCGCCGGCGTGCGCCGCGGGTGCGTCGTCGTCGCCGGATGGGTAATGAGGCTCTTGGCGTCGCCGAGATTGTTGCTGATGCGCACGAGCTTGAGCGCGTCCTGAAACCGGAATGCCGCCTTCTTGCCGCCCTTGATATCG
>DATJYT010000388.1:0-8031 GCA_035499475.1 Xanthobacteraceae bacterium
ACGCTGAGCAAGAACGAGATCCTCGAGCTTTATCTCAACACCGCCTATCTGGGCCGCGCCTCCTGGGGCATCGAGATGGCGTCGCGCAGCTATTTCGGCAAATCGGCGAAGGATCTCACCGTCGCCGAAGGCGCCATGCTGGCCGGTCTGCTGAAAGGGCCGAGCTTCTATAATCCCGACCGCCATCCGGATCGCGCCAAGGAGCGCCTGAGCTACGTGCTCGGCCGCATGCAGGAGGACGGTTTCATCACCAGCGCGCAAAAGGACAAGGCTGCCGGCGGGCTGCCGAAGCTTGTCGCCTTCACGCTGCCGCATCGGGATTCGGGTTTCAATTTCGTCGATTACCTCGGCCGGGAGGCGAAGACCGACGGCGTCGATAGTCTGACCGCCGATTCCTACACGGTGCATTCGACTATTGACGCGCAGTTGCAGCGTGACACCGAAGCGGCGCTTCAGGAAGGGCTGGCGCATTACGAAATGTCGATGGGCCGCGTGCAGTTTCGCGGCCCCGAAACCAACATCGCCGACGCCATCCAGAAAATCGGCAACGACAAGCAATCGGGCGCGCCCGCCTGGCAGCAGGCGCTTCGGGCGGTGCGGCTGCCGCTTTACGACGTGCATTGGACGCCTGCGGTCGTGATCGAGACCGGCAAGAACGGCGTCATTCGCGTCGGGCTGCCCGACGGCCGCATCGCACCGCTCACGGGGCTCGTGGGCAACACGAGGCGCAACCTCGGTCTTTACGACGTCGTTTATGTCCACGTCGTCGAATCGAGGATGAGCGAGCCCCGGGTCGCGGCGCCCAATGGAAGCAAGACCAAGTCGAAACCGCAGCCGGTCTCGACCGCGCAGGCGCAGCTACGGGTGCGGCCCGCGGTGCAGGGCGCCGCGCTGGTGCTGGAGAACAGGACCGGCCGTATCCTTGCCATGGCGGGCGGATTTTCCTATCCGGCAAGCCAGCTCAATCGCACGGTGCAGACGCAGCGCCAGCCCGGTTCGGCCATCAAGCCGATCACCTACTTGACCGCGCTGCAAAGAGGACTTCAGCCGAACACGCTGGTGCTCGACCAGCCGATCACTTTGCCGCCGATCGGCAGCGGCGGCTACGGCCGCGATGTCATCAGCCGCGACTACGGCGGCAGCTATCGCGACGAGGATTTCTGGTCGCCGCGCAACGCCGATTACGGCTCCGGCGGCGTCTATACGCTGCGGCGCGGGCTGGAGAACTCGGTCAATGTCGTCACCGCGCATCTGCTCGACGGCGGCATCGATTCCGATCCCGAGCGCAGCCTCGATGAAGTCTGCGCGACCGCGAAGGCGGCAAAAATCTATACCGACTGCGTTCGCTATTATCCGTTCGTGCTTGGCGCGCAGCCGGTGCGGATGATCGATCTTGCCGCATTCTATGCCGCGGTCGCCAATGAAGGGGTGCGGCCGCAGCCGCACGCCATCGATTCCATCGAGAAGGACGGCAAGACGCTGTTCGAATATCCCAAAGTGCCGCTGTTCCCGATGATCCCGGCGGCCGACCATGCGAGCTTCTATCAGCTCAAGACCATCTTGCAGGGCGTCGTGGCGCGCGGCACCGCGCGCGCGATCGCGGGACTGTCGCCCTACGTGGGCGGCAAGACCGGCACCACCGAAGATTCCGTCGACGGCTGGTTCGTCGGCTTCACCAACGACGTCACCATCGCCGTCTGGGTCGGCTACGACAACGGTGACGGCAAGCGTCGTTCGCTCGGCAACGGCGAGACCGGGGCGCGCGTCGCGCTGCCGATCTTCGAGCCGATCCTCCAGGCGATCTGGGCGGAGCACATCGCGCCCAAGGCGCCGCTCAGCGGGCCCTCGCCCGAGGCGCGGCACGATCTCGTCGACATGCCGATCGATTACATGAGCGGCGACCTGATACGCGCGGCGAACACCGCCAATAGCGGCGGCGGATTCTTCGGTTTTGCCATGGCGAGCCCGGCACCCGCGCCGCCGGCCGGGGGCGGCTTCGTCGAGCATTTCCGGCGCGCGTCCGACGGCCAGGTCGACGACACGCAGTATCAACTGGTCTCGCGCGAAGACGCCACCAGTTGGCGCGAGCAAGGCTCGCAATGGGGATCGAACGACCCGAACTCGTACTGGGGCGCGCAACAGGGCGATCCCGGTCGTTCCTATTATCCGAACTCGCCCGATCAGGCGCCCTATCCGGGCCAGGGCTATTCAAGCCCCACTTATAACGGTCAGCCCTATTATCCCCGGCAAAGCTGGCGGGGACAGCCGCCGCCGGCCCCGGCGCAGCCGCAAAGCCGCGGTCTTTTCAGCTTTCCTTTCTTCGGCGATCGCAGCGCGGCGCCCCAACCGCCGCCGCCGAACAGTCTCGGGGGCGGGCGCTATAACTGAGCGCAGCCGAAATCGATTCGTGAAAGACATCTATATGTGGACGCGGCACGCGATCGTGCTCCTGAGCGCACTGGGTTTTGCCTCGGCCGCCGGCGCGCAAGCTTTCCGCATCGAGGATACCGGCGCGCCGGCAAACTGGAACGTGGCGGACCTCAAGCCGGGCACGGTCGAATTCAACGATCGCACCGACACCACCGCCGGCGCTGATAGTGCGTCAGCGCTCATTCCATTCGACGAGTGGTCTAGCCAACATCCGGAGCAAAATAAATTCCTGACGTTGTTTCCCGGTTACGCGCCGTCGGTAAAGCCCGCGTCGGACGGCATGGGGCCAGGGACCAACAAGCTTTACATGTACGTCGCCCAGGCGCGTTTCCTCGTCGGCCGCGCGCCGGGCACGCTCGATCTTTCGCGCTACGTGACGCTTGCGTTCCTGGAAAAGATCGATCCCGCGATCAAGCACGCCCTGATCTCGGCCGCGGACGTCACGCCGTTCAGGCCGGAAACCGCCGGCGGCAACGAGAATCCCGATCGCAAATGGTGCACCGGGCGCGCCACGGCGATCTGCATCCAGTCCACCTACAAGCTCGAAGGCAAGATCCCGATCGGCATCATGCTGGTGAACAAGCTGCGTGACAGCGCCAAGAAGGTCGCCGATCACATCGATTTTCAGAGCGAATTATCGGCGCCGGCGCCGGCCGATCTCGATCAGGACGGGTTGCGGGCCTTGACCTCGATCGACACGCCGGTCGTCGGCGTGCTCGAGCAGAACATCTTCTACGTCAACGAGGTTCTGCGCTTCGCCAAGTTCTTCGCCGTGTTCCAGAACCATCCCACGGACGCCGACAAGACCGTGGTGACGGCTTTCATGGTGCTGGCGATCGAGGGCAGCACGCTCGACAAGAAGCGCGGCTACGACAACGTGCCGGTGCTGCGCAACCTGGTGCCGGCGCAGGTGCTGATGGGCCAGTCCTCGTTCAACTCCGGCAATTCGATCAGCGCCGGCCTGCCCAAATACGCACGCAACGAGATCACGACGGTCGCCGGGCTGTTGCAGCATGACAAGGGCAAGTAGTCCGCGCGCCGCGGCATTCGTTCGGGTAACATCGCCTCTGCGGTAGAACCGTGCGGCCTCGAACGCACACTCGGAGGAAACACCCGCATGCCCGACAAGAAATTGACCGGCCGCATCGCGGCCGATCGCATCCGGATGCAATCGACGCCGAAGCCGCCCGGCGGCGCGGTGGATCGCTTCCTGGCGCTCGGCGAATGCACCAGCCTGATCTCCGACGTGATGGACGAGCTCGGCATCCCCGAGGGCGTGATCGGCGCGACGACGCTCAAGCCGACATTGCCCGGCAAGCTGATCGTCGGACCGGCGCTCACCGTGCGCAATATCAGGCAGCGGTCCGATCCTTTGGCGGCGAAGACCCACGTCAACCGTATGGCCGAGTTCGAGGCGCACAACCTCGCCGAAGACGGCGACGTGCTGGTCATTTCCGGCGTCGCCGGCGTGTCCAACATGGGCGGCATTTCGTCGATGACCGGCCAGCGCCAGGGCGAGCGCGGCGCCATCGTTATCGGCGGCGTGCGCGACGTGCGCCATTCGCGCGCCATCGGCTACCCGATCTGGGCGAGCGAAATCACGCCCGTCACCGGCAAATGGCGGCTCGAAACCGTCGAGATCAACGGCGAGATCGAGATCGACGGCGTGCGGGTCAATCCGGGCGACCTCGTGGTCGCCGACGACACCGGCGTCTGCTTCATCCCGCGCGCCGACATCATGCGGGTGCTGGAACTCTGCGAGAAGAAGAAACGGGACGAGGACACGCGCATGGACGCGATCGCGGAAGGCGTCCCGGTGCCGGTCTTCTACGCCAAGGGCTAGGTTCAATCCGCGCGGATTACTTGGACCATGTCGCGACCGTCATCGCGATCGTGGTGGCGATCTTTTGGACCGACCATTTGTTGTCGCCGCCGGGCACCACCGTGAAGCAATTGGCCTTGGCGTGCTCCCAGGTGGTGCAGAAGCCGGTCGCGGTCAGCCGCCACGTGCCGCTGCTCTTGGCGCCTGCTTGCGCGAGCGGCTCGCGCGTCATTTTGCCGTCCGGCGTGAACGTCATCTTGAATTTGGTGCCGCCCGGCGTTGCGGCGGTGAACGGCTTGCCGTTGAAGAACGTCGCCTGGATATCGTGCGGCGCCATGGCGTCGGCCGCGAACGCGGCGCTCGCGGGCAGGAGAATGATGAGGGCACTCAGCAGCCTTGCACGCATCGTATCCCCCGGCACCGAGTGAAAACGCTACGCACTTTATACCAGTTCGGGGTTCAAGTACCGCTCGCCCCCGGCAGCGGCACGAACAGCTTGTCGACGGGGATGGGCTCGGGAATGAAATGCTGCTCGACCATGTATTGCACCAGCGCCTCGAGCGTCGGGCGGTTCGGCTCGACGCCGTAGGGGAACGGGTCGCCGCCGAACACCTCGTCGATTTCCTCGATCTCGTCCTGCAACCACGGCAGCATCGCGGCGAGCGAGCCGGCATAGCGCAGCCGCGCGCGGGCGATGCGTTTTGATTCGACGAAGGCCGCGTAGAGGCTGTTGGCGATCCAGGGGTGCTGCTCGTAGACCGCGCGGCGGATGGCGACGAGGTGCATGATCGGAAAAATCCGCTCGCGCTGGTAAAGCTCGCGCTCGAGCGCGTGGTGGTTGGGCAGCAGCCGCGCGACGTCCGGATGGGTGCCGAAGGTCAACGGCTTGCGCGAGCCGAGATAAGCGTCGATCTCGCCGGCGGCGAGCAACTCGCCGAGCGGACGGCCGCTGCGGTTCTGCTCGATCCTGGCGGGGCGCAGCAGCGGCAACGTGTGTGGATTGCCGTGCGTGCCGCCGGTCTCGACCGCGCCCTGGACCCACTGGATGGTGTCGATGTCGACGCCGAACTGATGCGCCAGATGGCCGCGCACCCAGATCGAGGCGGTCTGCGTGTAGAGCGGCAAGCCGACGCGGCGGCCTTCGAGGTCCTTCGGCGTGCGGATGCCGGAGCGCGTGTTGACGAAGATGTAGCCGTGGCGGAACACGCGCGACGGGAACACCGGAATGGCGACGAACGGGCTCTTGCCGTGGCCCATCCAGGCGATGAACTCCGACGCCGACAGTTCGGAAGCGTCGAATTCCTGGCCGCCGACCATGCGGTCGAAAATCTGCCGGCCGGAGGGGAACACCATGAAGTTGAGATCGATGCCCTCGGCCATGACCTCGCCGGAGCGCAGCGCCTCCATGCGATCGTATTTGCAGCTAGCGTAGGTCAAGTTGAGAGGCATGTCTCAATCACGCATTTTCCGTTCATCGCTATGCGCGGTCGGCCGATTGGCAGGCCGGAAATTGTGTGCCATCGGAATACATGACTGCGCAACCGTTCTGTTACGTGCATGCCGCCGCGACCGGGCTAAAATAATAGGAAACGCTCAATGCGTCTTACCGGTGGCCAGGCTCTCGCGCGCCAGCTTGTGCTCGAGGGCATTACCGATGTGTTCGGGATTCCCGGCGTTCAGCTCGACTGGGCGGTCGACGGCTTGCGGCAGCTCGGCAACCAGATTCACTACGTCGTGCCGCGGCACGAGCAGACCACGGCCTACATGGCCGACGGCTATGCCCGCACCACCGGCAAGATCGGCACCTGCATGGTTGTGCCCGGGCCGGGCATGCTCAACGCGATGGCCGGCCTCTCGACGGCTTATGCCTGCAACGCGCGGGTGCTGGCGATCGTCGGCAATATTCATTCCTCGGGCATCGGCAAGGGTTATGGCCTGCTGCACGAGGTGCGCAACCAGTCCGAGATTCTCGGCAGCGTCACTAAGTGGCATGCGCAGGCGCGCGCCGCGAAGGACATTCCCGGCCTCGTGCGCGAAGCGGTGCGGCAATTGCACTCCGGCCGGCCGCAGCCGGTCGGCATCGAGATCGCGCACGATCTGCTCGCCGCCAGCGACGACATCGAGCTGCTGCAGGGCGATCCACATGAGGACGGACGTGTGAAGCCCGACGCCGCGGTGATCGAGCAGGCCGCCACGCTGCTGGCGCAGGCCGCGCTGCCGGTCATCTATGTCGGCGGCGGTGCGCTTGCGGCGCGCGCTTCGGCTGCGCTCGCCGCGCTCGCCGAAAAGCTGCAGGCGCCGGTGGTGATGAGCGAGAACGGCCGCGGCGCCTTGTCGGATCGGCATCCGCTGGCGCTGACCGCATTGCCCGGGCGCGCAGTCTTTGCGCATGCCGATGTTGCGCTCCTCGTCGGCACGCGCTTTGCCGACACCCAGACTGGCGCGCCGGCTTGGGCGGGCGACAAGATCAAATATATCTGGCTCAATCTCGACACCCAGGCGTGGACGCCGCCGCGCCGCGCCGACATCGCGATTGCGGCCGATGCCGGCCTCGGCATAGAGGCGCTCGCAGCGGCGCTGCCGAGCGGGCGCTCCTCGCGCGACCTTGACCTCGGCCGGGCGCGGGCCTGGGGCGACGAGCAACTCCGCAATGTCGCCGATCTCGTCGCCTGGATCCGCGCGCTGCGCGCGGCCATTCCCGATGACGGCATTTTCGTCAACGAGCTGACGCAGGTCGGCTATCTCACGCGCTCGGCCTATCCGGTCTATGGTGCGGGCACCTACATCACGCCGGGCTATCAGGGCACGCTCGGCTACGGCTTTCCGACCGCGCTCGGCGCTGCCTACGGCAATCCGAACCGCGCGGTGGTGAGCATCAACGGCGACGGCGGCTTTGGCTGGGGCATGCAGGAATTGGCGACTGCGAGCAAATATGGCCTCAAGCCGGCGGTCGTCGTCTTCAACGACGGCTATTTCGGCAATGTGAAGCGCCTGCAGGATGATCAGTTCGGCGGCTCGCTCGGCGCCAATCTGTACAATCCGCATTTCGACCGCCTCGCGGCGGCGTTCGATGTGGCCTATGCCTGCGTCGATAAGGCGGAGGAACTGGAAAAGGTCTTGAAGCGCTCGCTCGGCACCGCGCCGATCCTGATCGAAGCGCGGGTCGGCGCACTGTCGTCGCCCTGGCCCTATATGCGGCTGCGCGGCGGCAAAGCGGATGCCGCGCCGCCCGATCCGCGCCGCCGCGCCAACGCCTGACACCGCGCCGCCATGCACGAAGTGGAATTCGATCACGAGCACGTCGAGACGCCGGCCGAGCGCGCTGCCATCGCCCGCTCGATCTGGAACGAGGAGAACGTCGAGTTCCGCACCGTCGGCATCGACATCGGCAGCTCGACCTCGCATCTGTTGTTCGCGAAGGTCGCCTTGCAGCGGCAGTCTCAAGGCCTATCCAGCCGTTTCGTCGTCGTCGGCCGGGAGATCGTGTGGCGCTCGCCGATCCTGCTGACGCCGTTCCTGCCTGACGGCACCATCGACGCCCGGGCGCTCGGCGCGTTCGTGCGCGACTGCTATCGCGACGCCGGCTTTGCGCAGAGCGACATCGACAGCGGCGCCGTGATCCTCACCGGCGAGGCGATCAAGCGCAAGAATGCCCGCGCCATCGACGAGCTGTTTGCCGAGGAAGCCGGCAAGTTCGTCTGTGCTACGGCCGGGCACAAGCTCGAAAGCCGGCTCGCTGCGCACGGCTCGGGCGCGGTGGCGCTGTCGAAGGAGCGCGA
>DATJYT010000389.1:0-10741 GCA_035499475.1 Xanthobacteraceae bacterium
CCGGCAGTGACGAATTCCAACTTGAAGTTACCTTCCCGATGGGTCGCAAGGAAATTCAGCATTTCGCCGTGACGGTGTCCGACAATGCCAGCGGCGGACAAGGCATTTGATTCGCGACACGGCGCGTCGTCTTGCGTCGACTTTTGCATCGTCGAAACCGATCGTTTGTTGACGGGCGCGGATCGGCAATGAAGATTTAAGAATTGAAATAATCGCTGCGCTATCGCGGTCCGATGTTCGTGGGGCGACGCTGGCCTTGCCGGCTGCAGAATCAGAAATTTGTCAGTAGCCCGGTTTCCGCGTGCGGAGGAACGTGCCGCACTGTGCAATTCGACAGTGCGGTCGTCCAATGGACCGCGCGCCTTCGATGAAAATCGGGGCTGGTCCATAACTTGTTGAGTTTACGGAAATTTTCTTTCGATTTCTGGGCCGCCGCGAGGCGTTTTCGCTTAGTTAGGCGGCAACAATTGCGTGTTTTTTGCGCAACACCTTCCCGAAAACGGCACCGAGGCCCTGTGATTGGGGCTGTTCTTCATTGCCTGTCGGGACTCATCAGTTAATGTGACCGTGCGACGGAGGGGGGAACCCCAAGTCGACCCGTCCGGGGTTTTCGGGGATTGAAAAAATCGGGCGGTGGGGACTGAAAGGGGACCTTCCAGGGGTGATGATCACCTCGGCGGAGACGGAACCCTCCCAGGGCAAACATTCGGAGGTTCACAATGAAGATGGTCAAAAGCCTCCTCCTCGGCTCCGCGGCCGGTTTAGTTGCAGTATCCGCGGGGCAGGCAGCTGATCTTCCCGTCAAGGCCAAGCCGGTCGAATACGTGAAGGTCTGCAGTCTCTATGGGGCGGGATTCTACTATATGCCAGGCACCGATATCTGCATAAAGATCGGTGGCTACGTCCGCGCTGAAATCACCGACTTCACTAACGGCAACCTGACGTCAGGACCGTTCAACGCCAACTTGAATCAGCGCGCCACCAACAATCTCACGGCGCGAGCCCGCGGTTACATCACCGCTGACGCTCGTGACCAGAGCGCTTACGGCACGATCCGCAGCTACATCGCGGTCGGCTTGGCCTCAAGTGATATTGGTACCTCCGCGAGCGAATCGCCGGTCGGAACCTACGCCAACCGTGCGTTCATCCAATGGGCCGGTATCACCGCCGGTCTCAGCCAGTCGTTCTACGACTTCTACAGCGCGGCTGCCTTGAATTACCGTGCCGGCTTCATGAATTCGCAGGACACGGGTGACGGCGGCTGGTGGATCTGGGGTTATACAGCCCAGTTCGGCAACGGCGTCAGTGCGACGATTTCGGGTGAAATGCGCCGCATGAACCAGATCATCAACCAGACCGGTACGACGACGCTCGGCGTTGGCACGATCTCTGGCACAACCACTGGCGGCGCCGGTTATGGTGGCTGGCAATCTCCTGATATCGTCGGCAATATCCGCATCGATCAGGCTTGGGGCAGCGGGCAGATCATGGCCGTGGCCCACGAAGTCAATCCTCTCTACTATGGGACGACTGCGGGTTCGGGCCATCCCGGCGACCAGTGGGGCTTTGTCGTCGGCGCAGGTCTGAAGATCAACTTCCCCATGCTCGCCATGGGCGACTATCTCACGATGGAAGGCAACTATACGGAAGGCGCCACTCGATATCTCGACAACGGTGGAAACACCACGGAAGATATCCTCAACGGCGGCAACCAGGCCTTCGGCGTGATGAGCGACTGCGTGTTCGGCGGTACGATCGCTGCCGCCACTGCGACGGGTTGCAATCTCACCACCGGTTGGAGCTTCAACGGCGGCTTCGAACACTACTGGACGCCGCAATGGCACCAGTCGTTGACCGGCAACTACATGCAGATCAAGTACAACTCCCAGGCTAACGCCATTCTCTGCACGGCGGGCGGCTTCGGTACCGGCGTCGGTACGGCGGCTGTTGCCACTGCTGGCTGCAGCACGAACTGGAGTGAGTGGGGCATTGGTTCCCGCCTGCAATGGGACGTGACCAAGACCCTCTATCTGGGCGTCGAAGTGATCTACAACCAGCTGCAAGGTGGGTCGACGACGACCGGTACGCTCGGCAATTTTGCTCTGACAGGTGCTGCTCCCGGCACGCTTGTGGCCGGCACCGAGAGCAACTGGTCGTTCACCGCTCGTATCCATCGCGACTTCCTGCCCTGATCGTCTGATCAAGGCGTGAATTCGGGAAACCCCGGCGGTCCTCCGCCGGGGTTTTTTGCTTTTTCCGCCTGCGGCTAGTCCATCCCCCGTTTCCAGGGCGCGGTGCGGCACGAGACGAAGTGCAATGATGCGCCGTAGACCCGGGATCGTTCCAAGCTCGGAGCCGTCAAGTGTGCCCCGGGGTCAGCGGTGCACCGCTGCGCGCTGCGCCGCATCGGGGGAACTGCGGTCGGCGGACCGGTCGCACTTTGCGACAAATGCGGCGATCCGGCGGATCAGATCATCGCCGTCAAGCAGAGGCACGTGCCCCTGATCCGGCACTTCGATGACTTCCAATCCGGGATGCCGTGCCGCCATGGCCGCTACGGTTTCGGCTGAGAGGATGTCGGAATTGGCGCCGCGAATTACCATCACGGGTACGCGTGACAATGCGTCGAATTCGTTCCACAGCGGCGGCAGCGAACGCTCGATGTCGATGCTTGCAAGCGTGTGCGCGAGGCGCACGTCGTAGGTCGGTTCGAATTGCCCTTTCTTGGTCTGCCAGGTGCGGTGCGCGGCACCGAGCCATTGCTCTGGCGTGATCTTGGGGAACTGGGCGCTGAACAGGCGTCTGAGAATCTCGGCGCCCTCCTCGAAATTGCGCGGTTGCGGCATCTTGCCGACGTAGCTCTTGAGTCGCGCCAGGCCCTTGGGCTCGATCACGGGGCCGATGTCGTGCAGCACCGCGCCCGCGACGGCGGCGGGGCGGGCCACGCCCATCAGCATGGTGAGAAGACCGCCGCGCGAGCTTCCGATGAAAACCGCAGCGTCGACGGCAAGTGCGGTCAGCACGGCCGCGACGTCGGCGAGCTCGACGGCGAGATTGTAGTTCTCCGGATTGCGGTCGTACTCGGATTGGCCGCGGCCGCGCGAATCGATCGCGATCACGCGCCGGTGTCGCTCGCCGTCGGCAGCGAGCGCAGGGGCCAGTACGTCGAAATCGCCGACGGTTCTTGTCAGGCCGGGCAGGCAGACGACCGGCAGGACCCGCGACGTGCGGGAGCCGTATTCGCGCACATGCAGGCGCAGTCCGTCCTGCGCGGAGACGAATGTGCTTCTGCCGGGATCGCGCGCGCCGCCGTCGGACATGCCAAGCCCGTTGTCTTGAACGCCATGGGCAACGTAGGCGCTTTCGATCGAACTAGCCACCGCGATGCAAGTCGGCCTCGATCAAGAGCTTCGAGTTGTTCTCGAAGCGGGCGCGATAAATCTGCATGTTCTCGAGCACGCGCTGCACGTAATTGCGTGTCTCCGAGATCGGGATGCGTTCGATCCAGTCGATGGGATCGACCTTCGGATCGCGCGGATCGCCGTATTGCTCGATCCATTGTTTGGCGCGGCCGCGGCCCGCATTGTAGGCGACGAAAGCCAGGATGTAGGAGCCGCGATAGTCGGCGATGTCGCTGCCGAGTTCGGCGCTGCCGAGTTGCGCATTATAGGTGACGTCGTCCATCAATCGCTTTTGATTGAACGAGACGTTGAACTTCTTCGCGGTATCGCGGCCCGCGGCTGGCGTCACCTGCATCAGTCCCAGCGCGTTGGCGCTGGAAACCACCCGCGGATTGAACGCGCTCTCCTGGCGCACGATCGAATAGATCACGCAGCGCTCGACCTGAGGCCCGATCTGCTGGAAGTCCGGCACGCCGAAATCCGGAAACGCATAGTGCTCGAACGGGAAGCCGCGGCCGAGCGCCGGCTTGCCGATCAGGATGGTCGAACGCGCATCGTTGTGGCGCGCCGTGACCGCGGCGAGCGTCGCCAGCGCATCGCCGTCGGTTGCCTTGTCGCCCAGTTCGGCCGCCATGGAAGCGAGCATGTCGCGGGCATCGATGGCGTAAAGGATCTCGAAAACCTTGGCGAGTTCGAGCGCGTGCAGGTCGGCCGGCGGCGCCGGCATCGGGCGCAGGTTCACCTCGTCGAGGCCGAGCCGTGCGCGGGCGATCTGCCCGTAATAAGCCGTCGGATAACGCGCCGCGGTTTCGTAATAGCCGCGCGCCTCGCGATCGCGTCCCAAAGCCTCGGCGGCGCGGCCCTGCCAGTAGAACGAGCGCGCCAAGGTGATCGGGTTGGTGACGCCGTCGGCGATCCGTGCGAAATGGGCAAGCGCCGCGGTCGGCTCGTGCAGGAAGCGCAGCGCGATCCAGCCTGCGGTGAACTGCTGCTCGGCGCGAAGGTTCTCGCCCTTCGGCGGCGCCGCGGCGCTGGCGATATCGTAGGCCGTCTTGAATTCGCCGGTGTCGAGCAGCTTGCGCGCAATGAGCCGCCGCTCGATCCACCACTGATCGGGATCGCCCACCACCGCCGGATCGCGCGGCGCCGCCGCCATCCATTGCGCGGCTTCGGCGATCTTGTCGTTGCGCCGCAGCCATTGGATACGGCTGAACATGTAGAGCGGATCGTGCTGCGCGGCGGCCGGTATGGCGTCGAGCAGCGCCTTGGCATTGCCGGCCTTGTCGATTACGGCGACGCGCGCCTTGGCGATGGCGAATTCGACCGGATCGAGATGATGCGCCGCGCGCATGCCAGCGTCTTCGTCCTCGACGTACAGGCGCACGTTCATGCGCGCTTCGTCATCGGCGGTGGTGATGATGCCGGCGAAAGCGTCACGGGCCTGCGCTTCGGCGTCGCCGGAGAAGGCGTCGTTGCGCCAGGCGTCACGGACAAGCTGCGCCGCAGTGGTGGCATCGCCCTGGGCGAGCAGCGCGCGCGCCAGCGCGAACTTGCCCTTGGCGGTATGCGGCGGCTCGCTGCGGAAGAAGGCGAGGATCGTCTGCGGGTCGGAGCGCTCTTGCCAAAGCGCCATTTCGGCGCGCCGGCGCAATGTCGGCACGCTCGGCCAGGTCGGATTGGCGGAGATGAACGCCGCGTAGCGCGCGAAATCGCCATCGCTATTGTCGCTGCGCAGCACCGCCCATTCGACAAGCTTGCGCGCGACCGGGTCGGAGATCTGGCTCTCCATATTGGTCGCATCGCCGGGCCGGCCGCGATGGGCAAGCTCGATCGCCTGCTTCACGGCGCTAAGGTCGAGCGGCGAGATCGCCATGCTGGTCGCCATGGCGAACGGCGGACCGGATCGCGCCGGCGGGCCCGCCGGTATGGCCGGTGCGATGGTCAAGGCGGCTGTTCCGGGCCGCAGCGAAACCGGCGTCGCGGCCGGCGCGGCGTGAGGCTTATTCTTGGCGGTCTTTTCGGCTTTGCCGGTCTTTTCGTGCTTCGCGGCGGCCTTGTCGTTTTTGCCAGCTTTCTCGTTCTTACCGGTCTTTTCGTTCTTGCTGTTCTTCTCGCTCTTGCCGGCTTTGTCGGTCTTGGCCGCGGGACGCGGGTTCGGTACCGGTACCGGCCCTGAGTCCGATTGGGCCGCAAGGGCTTCGCCGGCCACGAGAATGACGGCGCACAAGGCGATAATTCGGATTGCTGTCACCGGCTCAAACCCTCCCGGCCGCGGCGCCCTGCCGCTGTGGTTTCTGAGAACTGGCTCCAGAGAACCTCATCGGCCGGTAAGATTGATGAAATCCTAAGTTCCCGGGAGCCGGCGCGACATTTTCCGAGTTTCGCGGCAAAAGCGGGGCACTGTCAGGCGGCCCAGGAGTGTGTCCACCGGCCGTTGAAGGGTCTTTCAAGGTGTATCGTGACCCGATATTGATGCTTTCGGCCGGACCCATTGCCACAGGCGCCATGTTGCCGGGCGGGCCGTGCCGGGGATCGCACCATGACCGCCAAGACACGCTTCCGAGGCTCGTTCACCGCGCTTGTCACCCCGTTCAATAACGGATCGGTCGATGAGAAAGCGTTCCGGGGCCTGGTCGATTGGCAGATCGCGGAGGGCACCAACGGGCTCGTTCCCGTCGGCACCACCGGCGAAAGCCCGACGCTGTCCCACGAGGAGCATCGCGGCGTGGTCGAATGGTGCGTCGATCAGGCGCGCGGCCGCGTGCCAGTGGTGGCGGGCGCCGGCTCGAACTCCACCAAGGAAGCGGTCGATCTCGCCAGGCACGCCGAAAAGGCCGGCGCCGACGCCGTGCTCGTGGTCACGCCCTATTACAACAAGCCGACCCAGGAAGGGCTCTACCAGCACTTCAAGGCGATCAACGACGCGATCAACATTCCGATCCTGATCTACAATATTCCGGCGCGCTCGGTGATCGATATGTCGGTCGACACCATGAAGCGACTGTTCGAGCTCAAGAATATCGCCGGCGTCAAGGATGCGACCGCCAATGTCGTGCGCGTATCGCAGCAGCGCGCTGCCATGGGCGAAGACTTCAACCAACTCTCCGGCGAGGATGCGACCGCGCTCGGTTTCATGGCCCATGGCGGCCACGGCTGCATCTCGGTGACCTCGAACGTGGCGCCGCGGCTGTGCGCGGAATTTCAAGCCTGCTGCCTCAAGGACGACTATGCGGGCGCGCTCAAGCTGCAGGACAAGCTGATGCCGCTGCACACGGCGCTGTTCATCGAGACCAATCCGGCGCCGGCCAAATACGCGCTGTCGCTGCTCGGCAAGTGCGCGGACACCGTGCGGCTGCCGATGGTGCCGGTTGCCGACAAGACCAAGGCCGCGGTGCGCGACGCCATGGTGCATGCCGGTCTCGTCAACTAGGTCGTTACTTCGGCCGCAGGCGGAAGCGATCGGCTTGGTTCCCGCTCGCGCGGGTCGATGGATGCGGATTTGACCAACCGGGAGGGCCACGATGCTTGAGGAATTCAAAAAATTCGCCATGCGCGGCAACGTCGTTGATCTCGCCGTGGGCGTGATCATCGGCGCGGCGTTCGGGGCCATCGTGAATTCGCTGGTCGGCGACGTCATCATGCCGATCATCGGTGCGGTCACCGGCGGGCTCGATTTCTCGAACTACTTTATTCCGCTGTCGTCCAAGGTCACGGCGAGCGCGCTGGCCGACGCCAAGAAGCAGGGCGCGGTGCTGGCCTGGGGCAGCTTTCTCACCATCGTCATCAACTTTTTGATCATCGCCTGGGTGCTGTTCCTGTGCATCAAAGGCATCAACAAGCTCAAGGCGCCCGAAGCCGAGCCGGCGCCGGCGGGACCATCCAAGGAAGTGCAGTTGCTGACCGAAATTCGCGACGCGCTGAAGAATCGGTGAGCACGGGTCGGCGGCATGGCGGCGAAAGCTGAACGCAAGCTGCGCGTCGTTGCCGACAACCGCAAGGCGCGCTTCAACTACTTCATCGACGAGACCATGGAGGCCGGCGTCGCGCTCACCGGCACCGAGGTGAAGTCGCTGCGCCAGGGCAAGGCCACGATCGCCGAATCCTATGCCGACGCCCGCGGCGGCGAGCTGTGGCTGATCAATTCCAACATTCCGGAATATTTGCAGGCCAACCGCTTCAATCACACGCCGAAGCGGCCGCGTAAGCTGTTGCTGCATAAGCGCCAGATCAACAAACTCATCGGCGCGGTCGAGCGCGAAGGCATGACGCTCGTTCCACTCAAGCTTTATTTCAACGAACGTGGCCGCGCCAAGGTCGAGCTCGCCTTGGCGCGCGGCAAGAAGCTCTACGACAAGCGCGAGACCGAGAAGAAGCGCTCATGGGAGCGCGAGCGCGGCCGCCTGTTGCGGCAGAAGGGATGAGCATGACGCTGCCGACGAAGCTCGATCACTGCGTGATTCACGTGACCGATTGGGAGCGCTCCAACGCGTTCTATGCGACGGTGCTGGGCGCCGAGCTGGTGGCGCGCCGGCCGGCCGGCTACGCCTACCGCTTCGGCGACAAGCAGCTCAACGTACACGGGCCCGGCGTGAAGCCCGCCGAGGTGGCGCGGTTGCCGGTTGCGCCAGGCAACAGCGATTTGTGCTTCGAATGGATGGGGCCAATTGCCGATGCCATCGCCCATCTCGGCCGTTGCGGCGTGCGCATCGAGAGCGGTCCGATGCAGCGCTTCGGCGCCAAGGGTCCGGGCACCAGCGTCTATTTCCGCGACCCCGACGGCTCGCTGATGGAATTCATGTCGTATGCGGGAGAGACGTGATGGCCGAAGCGCCTGGCACGCACAATCCGAGCTTTCTTCCACCCGACATTCCGGTGCCGCAGGATGACGGCAGGGCGCGGCATCTCGCGGGCCTGAAGCTTCCGAGCGTCGAACTGGCGGCGACGACGGGCGGCACGGTCAACCTGTCGAAGCTCAAGGGTTGCACGGTCATCTACATTTACCCGCGCACCGGCGTGCCGGGCGTCGATCCGCCGCCGGGCTGGGACCAGATTCCGGGCGCGCGCGGCTGCACGCCGCAATCCTGCGGCTTTCGCGACCACTTCGCCGCGCTCAAGGCGCTTGGCGTCGATCATGTATTCGGGCTGTCGACGCAGGATACCGCCTACCAGCGAGAGGCCGCGGAACGCTTGCACCTGCCGTTTCCGATACTGTCCGATGCTGAGCTGAATTTTGCGCTCAAGCTTTATCTGCCGATGTTCATGGCGGGCGGCATGACGCTGCTGGCGCGCATGGCGCTGGTGGTCGAGGACGGCATTATCGTGAAAGTGTTCTATCCGGTGTTCCCGCCGGACAAGAACGCCGAAGAGGTCATCGCCTGGCTGCGCACACGTGCCGCGGCGCCGGCATGATGCTGGCAGCCATGGCTCCTGCTGTCATCATCAGCGCAAGCGAATGATCCAGTAAGCACCGCGCCGTCGGCGTTTACTGGATGCTCCGTGTTCGCGGAGCATGACAGATCAAGAGGCACTCACCGAAAAATCGTGCTGGCGGCGAAGTGGCGCGCCATGAAGTCGTTGAACACCTTGACCTTGGCCGAGAGCTGCCGGCTCGCCGGGTAGACGGCGTAAATCGTCGCCTCGGGGAGCCGATAGGCGGGCAGCACTTGGCGCAGCCGCCCGGCGTCGAGGTCCTCGCGAAAGAAATTGATCGGCCCGTAGGTGACGCCGACGCCGCGTACCGCCGCGGTGCGCAGCACCTGCCTGTGGCTGGTGATGATGGGGCCTGAGACTTTCACCACCCGCTCGCCGTCGCCGCCGATCAGGTGCCACTCGTCGGGCTCGTCGACGTAGCTGTAGCTCAGGCAGTCATGCCGGGCGAGGTCTTCCGGCTTTTGCGGGGTGCCGCGCCGCGCCAGATAATCCGGCGACGCGCACAGGATGCGGCGCGCGGTGTTGAGCTTGCGCACGACGAGGCTCGACGACGTGCCGCGCGGCCGGTCGACGCTGATGGCGATGTCGAAACCCTCCTCGATCGGATCGGTGACGCGATCGTTCATGATCAGATTGATGCGCAGCCGCGGGTAGGCGACGACCAGATCGGTGATGGCGGTGCCGAGCTCGGCCAGTCCGAAATTGATCGGCGCAATGACGCGCAGCTCGCCGACTGGTTCGTTGTGCAGCGTGCTCGCGGATCGTTCGGCCTCGTCGAGGTCGGCGAGAATACGCCGGCACTGTTCGTAGAATGCGCGGCCGGATTCCGTGACGTTCACGCGCCGCGTCGTGCGATTGAGCAGGCGTGCGCCGAGACGCTGCTCGAGCTGTTGTACGTGCTTGCTCGCAGCGGCGCGCGACAAGCCGAGCCGCTCCGCCGCCGCCGTAAAGCTTCCGGCTTCGACAACGGTGGTGAAAACCCGAGCGTTCTCAAAGCGATCCATTGGGGGACAAATTGTCAATAAAGCATTGACAATCTATTTCCCTCGGCCTCGTTTATCAAGGCTGATTGGCGCCTTACGCTGCCATTCAATCCAGGAGGACGCCGCGATGACCAAATTTGTCGTTGCCCCGCATTTTCGGCTGCACGAATGGGTTGCCGAGGAAAAGGGCTATTTCGATGCCGAAGGCCTCGATTACGAATTCCGCGAAACGATGGATTCAAGCTCGGGCAGCAGCCACCACATCGGCAACAAGGTCGGCGCCTACCAGACGCTCGAAGCCGGCCGCACCTGCAACGTCAGCGGGGCCTGTCACTGGACCATGAACGTCGCCGCCTCGAACGGCCACGGCAAGCTCTACGCCGACGCTTATTCCGTCTCGCCCTGCGGCGTGTTCGTGGCGCCGGACTCACCGGTGAAGACGCCGGCCGATCTCGCCGGCGTGCCGATCTCGGTCGGCTATCAGTCCGGCAGCCACTACGCGACCATTCAGGGCCTCGAGCAGTATCTCAAGCCGGCGGAGATCAATCTGTCGTTCAACGACGGGCTCTTGTTCAGCCGCATGGAGCGTCTGATCGACGGCAAGGTGCCGGCGGCCTCCCTGTTCAGCGGGCCCTATTATTTCCTCGAGCAGCTCGGCTTTCGCAAAGTGATCGACACCACCTTCATGATCGCCGCCATGGTCAAAGGCGAGCCGGAGCCGGAAGACATCAGACGATATTTTCGCGCTTTGAGATCGGCGCAGCGGGACATCGATCTGCGGCCCGAACTCTATACGCATTATTACAAGAACGAATTCCCGGAGCGCTTCCACGCGCTGATGGATCCGAGGCGCTGGGGCCCCGGCGAGCGGATCGTATTCGAACCCTATGCGCGAGAGGTGTTCGAGCAGTCCTTTGACTGGATTGC
>DATJYT010000390.1:0-15077 GCA_035499475.1 Xanthobacteraceae bacterium
GCAAGCTCGCCTTCGTGCGCAAGTACGACGTCGATACCGGCAAACAGACCCAGTGGTGGACCGGAATGGTCGTGCCGCCGCAGCAGCGCTGATGTCAGTTCCGTTTCGGCGCACGCAGACATGGCGGCGGCCTGCCGCCGGATCGTCACGGCCGCGATTAATCCATCGGCGACATGGGCTGTGCATTGCGACAATGGTGTCCAGTCCCAGCCCTGTCAAATTGCTTGAGCCGATAAGATAATGCCTCTTGAGCATGGGGTGGACATGAGGCGTCGCGCGTTCATCACGCTTTTGGGTGGCATGGCGGCGTTGCCGCTGGCGGCGCGCGCACAACAGGGCGAGCGCGTGCGCCAGATCGGCGTGCTGAACCCCGTAGCCGCGGACGACGCGGTATTTCAGGCCCGTATGGAGATCTTCCAGCAGGAACTGGCACGATTGGGCTGGAGCGTCGGCCGCAACGTGCGCATCGACATCCGTTGGGCCACCAATGCCGCTGAGATTCGCAAACAGACCGCTGAATTGGTCGCGCTCGCGCCCGACGTCATCCTGGCCGCGGGCGACTCGACCATGCCGGCGCTGCTCCAGGCAACCCGCACCGTGCCGATTGTGTTCCCGGTCGCCACCGATCCGGTCGGCGCTGGCTATGTCGACAGCCTGGCGCGGCCGGGCGGCAACGCCACCGGGTTCATGGTTTTCGAATTCGGCATGGACGGGAAATTTCTAGAGCTGCTCAAAGAGATCGCGCCCGGCGTAACGCGCGTGGCGGTCCTCCGGGACGCCACTCTAGCCTCTGGACCCGCCCAGTTCAGTGTCATTCAGGCCGCGGCGCCGTCGCTCCACATCGAGGTGATCCCCATCAACATGCGCGACGCCGGCGAGATCGAGCAATCTGTCAAGACTTTCGCGCGGTCGCCGAATGGTGGTCTGATCGTGGCGACTAGCGCTGGAGCGATACGCTATCGCGATCTGATTATCTCATTAGCGGCTCGGTATAAGCTGCCGGCGGTCTATTGGGAACGCTTCTTCGTCACCGGCGGCGGCCTGATCTCCTTCGGGCCTGATCTGATGGACAACTACCGGCACGCAGCCGGCTATGTCGATCGCATCCTCAAGGGCGAGAAGCCGGCCGACCTGCCGGTGCAGGTGCCGACCAAGTACGAGTTGGTCATCAACCTGAAGACCGCCAAGGCACTGGGCCTCACATTCCCGCCTGCTGTACTGGTCCGCGCCGACGACGTGATCGAATAGGATCTATTTGCCAGGACGCACGCCGACGGAGACAGTTTCTCGCCGCTAATAACGCCGACGGCCGCCGCTACTGCTTGATCAAGTTGGTGGCGGTGGGACCGGTGCCGGTCTCCTGATAAACAACGTCGCCGTTCTTCGCCCAAGACCAGTGCGCCTCGCCCGCGGGAACGATCATGAACGATCCGGCCGGCAGCAGGGTCCCATGGCTGGGATCGGGCGTCGGTCCCATCCCGGCGAACAATTCGCCCGAAAGAATGGTGACCATTCGGGTATCGGGATGGGTGTGCGGCGGGATTTTCGCGTCCTTCGCGAGGTGCACACGCAAAGTGTACATTTCAGCCTTGGTACCGTCGCCGGCGAGGTAGCCGGCCTCCGCACCCGACGCGAACGGGATCGACGCGAGCTTGATGTCGCTGGGAAGTTTCTGGGTTATTGCGGTTTGCGCAACCGCCGCAGCCGCCAAGCAGACGAGACCGAAACCCGCACCGCCAATGATCCGCTTCACCGACATTGTTCCCTCCCTGGAAAACAGTGATTCACTTTTGCTTGCTTGCGTGTCGACGGCGCCAACGCTGCCTTTAAAATTATGGGACTGCAGCAGGGGCCGCTGACGGCTTTGCATGTGAATACTCACCGTACCCGAGCGCTTTGACAAGGCCATGCCGGTGGGAAGTCATAAGTCCATCGCGAGTTGATGCCTTGGATTTGCACGGACATCGGCAACGCGATCATCAGCGCGCGGCTCCGCTTTGCCTGGCCGCCTTGACTTTTGAGCATGGGAAAGGTGGGTTCATGGCACAAGCAGGGAGATGGCGCGACCAGCATGACGACGAAAAAGGAAAACGATTCCGGAAACGATGCGGCCATGCCGCGGCGCGACGTGTTGATGAGAAGCGGCGCGCTGACAGCGGTCGGGGTGGCCGGGCGCGTCGGCCTGTCGGCGCTTGGCCTCGCGTCGGCACTACCTGCCGGCGCGGACACCAAGCCAAATATCATTTTCATCCTGGCGGATGATCTCGGTTGGAAGGACGTCGGCTATCACGGCTCCGACATCAAGACGCCGAACCTCGACAAGCTCGCCGCATCCGGGGCCCGGTTGGAGCAGTTCTATTCCCAGCAGATTTGCACGCCGGCGCGCGCGGCGTTGATGACAGGACGTTATCCGCTGCGTTACGGCTTGCAGATGGCGGTCATACCGTCGGCGGGTCGATACGGGCTTGCCACCGACGAGTGGCTGCTGCCGCAGGCGCTCAAGGACGCCGGCTATCAGACCGCGATCGTCGGCAAGTGGCATCTTGGACATTTCGATCGCAAGTATTGGCCGCGCCAACGCGGCTTCGACTATTCCTACGGTCCTTTGATCGGGGAGATCGATCACTTCAAGCATGAATCGCATGGTGTGACCGACTGGTACCGGGGCAATAAGCTCGTCAAAGAGCCGGGCTACGATACGCAATTGTTTGGTGCCGACGCGGCTCGGCTCATCCACGAGCACGACAAGAAGTCGCCGCTGTTCCTCTATCTCGCCTTTACAGCTCCGCACACGCCTTATCAGGCGCCGCAAAACTATCTCGACATGTACAAAGGGATCGCCGATCCGCTGCGCCGCGCCTATGCGGCACAGATAACGGCAATGGACGACGAGATCGGCAAGGTGCTCGACGCGCTCGACCAGCGTGACATGCGCCAAAACACACTGATTGTCTTCGCCAGCGACAACGGCGGCACGCGCTCGAATATGTTCGTTGGCGAAGCCGAGGTAAAAGGCGATCTGCCGCCGAACAACGGCCCTTATCGCGACGGCAAGGGTTCCGTCTACGAGGGCGGCACGCGAGTCGTCGCGCTGGCGAACTGGCCCGGCCGGATCAAGCCCGGCGTGGTCAACGACATGATCCACATCGTCGATATGTACCCGACGCTCGCCGGTGTCGCCGGCGCACAACTCGGCAAAGCGAAGCCGCTTGACGGCGTCGATGTGTGGCCGACCCTCAGTGAGGGCAAGCCCAGCCCGCGTCAGGACATGGTGTATAATGTCGAGCCGTACCGCGCCGGTGTGCGTCAAGCGAATTGGAAGCTGGTCTGGACGACGCTGTTGCCGCCCCGCGTCGAGCTTTTCGATCTCTCGAAGGACCCGGCTGAATCGACCAACCTCGCCGATCAGAATCCCGACAAGGTCAAGGCCATGCAGGCCTGGATCATCGATCTCGCCAAGCAGGCCGCGCCACCCCTCTTTCTGTTGGAACTGGTGCGGCTCGGACTGAGCCACGAGCCTGAATTTCCAGACCTCGGCGGGACGCTCGACTAAGTCAATCGCCTTGGAGGTTGACGACCGGTTTTTGGCCCGTCGCTACCAACGCGGCGAAATAGGTTTTTTTGCTGCGCTGCCGATGGTCTTCTGTGCCCCTCGCGTCACTCTGAGCGGCGTGGCGTAAACTGACCTCGGAAACCCCATTTCGCTCGTCCACAATTCCTGCTGTAATCTCCTGGTGGCGTAGTCAAAAGCCTTGGGGCGAGGCAATGCGACGGCGCGATTTCATCAAAGGACTTGCCGGCTCGGCGACTGTCTGGCCGCTCGCCGCGGGAGCGCAGCAGGCTGGCGAATTGCGCCGTGTTGGCGTGCTGACTCCCTTTGCCGAAACCGACGTAGAAGTGCAGTCCGAGGTCGCCGCGTTTCGCCGATCGCTCGAACAGCGTGGCTGGTTTGACGGCCGCAACGTGAAAATCGACTATCGCTGGGCGGCCGGCGATGTGAATCGGATAAAGACTTACGCGCAGGAGCTTGTGGGGCTGGCACCTAACGTGATCCTTGCCCGCGCCACGCCGGTAACGACGGCGCTTCTTCGTGAAACCCACACGATCCCGATCGTGTTCGTGAACGTTTCCGATCCGGTCGGCGCCGGTTTTGTTCAAAGCATGGCGCGGCCGGGTGGCAACGCCACCGGATTCACTAATGTCGAGGCGTCACTGGCCGGCAAGTGGGTCGAGGTGCTGAAGGAGCTAAATCCACGGATGACCCGAATTGCCGCCCTGTTCAGCCCGAAGACATCCCCTGACAGCGGTGAATTTTATCTGCGCCTGATCGAGGACGCGAGCCGATCGATGGCCGTGAAGACGATCGCTATTCCGGTTCAAAGCGCCGCCGACATCGAGTCGGCCATTGAGTCGTTCGCGCTGGTGCCCGACGGAGGCCTAATCGTGACACCTGACGTCACCACCACGAATAACCGCGCGCTGATCATGCTGCTCGCAGCCAAACACCACCTGGCCGCCATCTATCCGTTCCGGTTCTTCGTCGGTGAAGGCGGCCTGGCATCATACGGGATCGATGTCGTCGACATGTACCGGCGAGCGGCGACCTACGTCGATCGCATCCTAAAGGGCGAAAAGCCAGCCGACCTGCCGGTGCAGGCTCCTATTAGATTTGAGCTGGCTATCAATCGCAAAACCGCGAACGCGCTCGGCCTTACCATACCGCCCACACTCATCGTGCGCGCCGACGAGGTGGTCGAATAGGCTGCGACGCGGATATCGCTCGGTCTGGCGCCGTGCGGAATCTTGTCGACAAAATCGGTGCGCGCCGCGCCTGCGCGCAAGCCATGCGGCCGGCCGAATAAAGCCGTTCCGCTCTCAGAGCCCGAGATAGGCCCGGCGTATCTCCGCGTTGGCGGCAAGCTCGCCCGGCAGGCCTTCGGTGAAGACGCGGCCTTGCGCAATGATGTAGGCATAATCGCTCAGCGCCAGGGCAAGATGCACATTTTGTTCGACGAGCAGAATGGTCAGTCCGGCCTTCTTCAATTGCTTGAGCGTCGCCAGCAACTGATAGACGACAACCGGAGCGAGACCGAGCGACAGTTCGTCGATGACGAGAACATCGGGATCCGACATCAATCCGCGGGCGATTGCCACCATCTGCTGCTCGCCGCCCGAGAGCGTACCCGCGAGCTGCCGCTGGCGCTCTTTCAGTCGCGGAAATAGATTGAAAACCTGTTCGAGACGCTGGGCATATTTGCCCGCCGCGCGGGTCGAGAATGCGCCGAGCTCGAGGTTTTCAGCCACGCTCATGGACGAGAACAATTGCCGGCCTTCAGGCACCAGCGCAAAGCCGCGCTCGGCTTTTTTGTGCGTCGGCAGGTGCGTCACGTCCTCGTTCTCAAACAGCACGCGGCCGCGCCATGGCGTGATGGAACCTGCAACCGCCCGCAAGGTGGTGGTCTTGCCGGCGCCGTTGGCGCCGACGATCGCGGTGAGCGCGCCGCGCCGCGCCTTGAGCGACAAGCCCCACAGCACTTGCACCTCGCCGTAGCCGGCCTCCAAACCCTCGACTTCGAGGAGCGTGTCCGTCATCACGCGCTCTCCTCGAGCTCGGCGGCAAGCTTCGGGTCGCCGAGATAGGCCTCGATGACCGCCGGATCGCGCGCCACGTCCTGCGGCAGCCCCTCCGCAAGCTTCTCGCCGTAATTAAGGACGACGATGCGATCGGAAAGGCTCATGATCGCCTGCATCAGATGCTCGATGATCAGGATCGTTATGCCTGAATCACGGATGCGGCGGATGACGCCGATCATGTGCTCGACCTCGGTCGGGTTCAGCCCGGCCAGCACCTCGTCGAGCAGAAGGAGCTTCGGCCGCGCGGCGAGTGCGCGGGCGAGCTCGAGACGCTTCTTGCCGGCGATGGTGAGATGCAATGCCAGTGTCTCGATGCGGTCGTCGAGACCGGTGATGGCGATGGCTTCGCGCGCCACGTCGCGGGCGCGGTGCAGCGGCAGGTTCTCGCGGCCGAAGCAGGCGCCGACCGTGCAGTTTTCCAGCACCGTCATGTTGGTGAGCGGCTGCACGATCTGATGGGTGCGGGCGAGTCCGTGGCGGGCGACGCTGTAGGGCGCCGCTCCGGTGATATCGATGCCGTTGAACACGATGGTTCCGCTGCTCGCCGCGAACACGCCGTTGATCAGATTGAAGAGCGTCGACTTGCCGGCGCCGTTCGGCCCGATAAGGCCCAAGATTTCGCCCGGCTGCAGGACAAAGCTCAGATTATTCACCGCCTGCAATCCGCCGAAGCGTTTGCTGACGCGGTCGAGTTGCAAAATAGGCGTCGTGTTCGCCGTCATTCGAGAATCCGCTGCAGGCGCGGGAAGCGGCTGTAGATGAAGCCCATGAGGCCGGCCGGGAAGAACAGCACGATAACGAGGAGGAGCACGCCGGCAATCACCAGCTGGAAATTCGAGAATGTCGACGACGTGAGCAGATAGCCGCGCAGCTCCTCGTAGAGATAGGCGCCGAGCGCCACGCCGGTCACCGTGCCCTGCCCGCCCAGCATGCAGATGACGATCGTCTCGGTCGACAGCGTCAGATCGAAAGCGTCGGACGGCTGGATGAAGGCGCCCTTGAAAAAATAAAGCCCGCCGGCGATCGCGGGCAGGAACGCGGAAATGCTGTAGACGATCGCTTTATAGCGCGGCGCCGGCACACCGAGGATCGCGGCGGCGTCTTCGTTCTGGCCGATGGCGAGAAGCCCAAGGCCGAATTTCGAAGTCTTGATGGCGTAGCTCAGAAACAGCGATGCGCCCATCACCGCGACGAGCAGGAAATAGATGACCCAGAGCGCCTGCGCCGACCCGCCCAGCGGCTTGAAAACTTCGGGCGAGATGTAGATGCCCGACGATCCGCCCCACGGCCCGAAATTCTCGACGAAGGCCTGTACCCCTTCGACGATGCCGATGGTCGCCAGCGCGAAGAAGGCGCCGCGCAGCCGCAAAATGCCGTAGCCGAAGATAAACGACAGCGCACTGACGCCGATGCCGGCCGCGAGCAGGCTCAACGCCAGCGGCCAATTGTGCGCGTCGACGAGCCAGATGCAGATGTAGCCGCCGAGCCCGAAAAACACGATGCTGCCGAAATTGATGTAGCCGGCATAGCCCAGCATCAGATTGAGGTTCGAGGCGAGCGTGATGTAAACGGCGGCGAGCACCAGGCTCTCGCGCATTTCCACGTTATTGCCGATCGCGGGCAGCCCGGCGAACACGGCGATGACGAGCGCAATGATCCAGAAGAACGGCCGTCGCAGCATTTAGAGCGCTCCGCGCCGAGACGCGAAAATGCCGCGAGGAAAAGCGATCAGCACCAGGACGAACAGGACGAACTCGATCACGAGTGTCCAGCTCACCGGCACGAACGGCGTGACTGCACCTTCAAGGAGCCCGAGCGCCACGCCGCCCAGGAGCGCGCCGACCGGATTGCCGAAGCCGCCGAGCACGGTGACGATGAAGCCCTTGAGCTGATAGCCGTCGCCCGAAAGAATGGTGAAGGGAAACAGCGTGCCGATCAGCATGCCCGATACGCCGGCGAGCGCGACGCCGACGCCGACGGAGATGGCGAGAAGCCGCGTCGTCGGGATGCCGACCAGTTCGGCAGCTTCGCGATTATTGGCGACGGCGCGGACCGCCTTGCCGATGCGCGTCTTGTGCAGAAAAACGTAAAGCGCGCCGGCGATCACTGCGGCGAGCACAGCGGCCAGAATATGGGCGCCGGGAAACGTATAGCGGCCGATGCTCAGCCCCGGCAGCGATACCTCGACATTGAACAGTGCGGTGCCCCAAACCGCGGTGCCCAGGCCGATCAGGATGAGATTGACGGAAAATGTCGAAAGCAGGCTCATCAGCGGCGGCCGTCCGACCATGCGATGAATGGCGATCCAGTACAGCGCCACGCCGACGAAAAAGCCGCCGAGCAGGACCGGCGGCAGGGCCATGTAGGGCGAGACGCCGAAAGCGCTGGTCAGCAGATAGAGCGCCATCATGCCGGCAACGACCATCGCGCCGTGCGTCAAATTGATGACGTCCATGACGCCCCAGATCAGGGTGAGGCCCATGGCGGCGAGGCCATAGACGAGCCCCACCAGCACGCCGTCGATAAGCGAAGCGAGGATGCCGAGCATGCGCGGTCTAGGCGGTCGGGGCCGGCGTCACGCCGCCGGCCCCCGCCTGTTACTGGCTGGCCGAGAGCGGATAGATGAGTGGGGCGGACTGTGCCGCCGCGGGCCACACCACCTGCCGGCCCGGCTTGCCGTCCACCTTTTGCCACTGCGCCAGCACCATCTCGTGCGACGCCTGCAGCCCGTGATGTCCGGGATCGGTGGCGAACTTGATGTGGCCGAAAAAGGTGGTGACGTCGGTTGCGTTGAGAGCCGCCGTGACTTTCTCCGGATCGATCGAGCCGGCCTGCTCGATGGCGTGCTGCAGGATCATGCCGTCGGTATAGCCCGACGCCGCATGATAGTCCGGCACCGCGTGGAACTTGTCTCCGAAGGCTTTGACGAATTGCTGCGTGGTCGGGCCGAATTGCGGTTTGTAGGAAACCTGGACCTCCCACTGCGACGGCACCGTGACGCCCATCGCGGCCGGTCCCAGTTCGCCGAATTTGGCGTCTGCCGGCGCCACCAGGATCGACACCCACTTCATGTTGGCCTTCTGGTCGTACATCTGCCGCGCCAGCGTGGCGCCGTCCGAATAATGGCCGCCGCCCATGAAGGCATCGGCGTTCGACGAGATGATCTTGTTGACGATGGGGCCGAAGTCGGTGGTGGACGGCGAATAGGATTCGTTCATCACGACCTGCAGCCCGGCCGCCACGGCTTGCTCCTTGGCCGCGCTCAGCACGGTCTTGGAGAATGGATCGTCGGAATAAACCATCGCAATCTTGGCGTGCGGATTCTTCTCCTTGAGCGCCGCGATCGCGCCGGAGAGATAGTGACTCGCCGACGTGATCACCATGAACAGGTACTTGTTGCCAAGCTCGAACGGCTTCTCCTCGGCGCCGCCGGAGTCGATCATGATCTTGCCGTACTGCTCGGAAATCACCGCGGCCGGCGCGGTGAGCCCCGATGAGTACGGGCTGAACAGGAATTGCGCTTTGTCCTGGTTGATGATGCGCGTGTAGAGCTGCTGGACGCGACCGCCTACCGATTGGTCGTCGTAACTGGCGAACTTCACCATGTAGCTCTTGCCGCCGGCCTTGATGCCGCCGGCGGCGTTAACTTCGTCGCGCCACAGCTGATAGCCGCGGCTCTGGCCCAGCGAATCGACATTGAGCGGTCCGGTCTGCGATTCCGTAAACCCGATGGTGATGGTGTCCTCGGCAAAAGCCGGCGCGGCGAACAGCGTCGCGGCAGCGCCCAATAAGCAAAGCCGTTTCATGAGATCCTCCCTGTTGGACCCTGGTTGGTGATCGCGGCGGTTTCCGATTGCGTGCACCGGTCCACTTGCTTTTCAAGCTTGGCCCGAGCCTTTTGTGGCGGAGTATGCTCCACTCAACGCGAAAAAGATCGCATACGCCGCCGGCAAATGCCATTCAGACTGATTGACGCATGGCCTGCGGGAAAACGCCCGTTTGCCCCTGAAAGCAGCGGGAACTCCGACATCGTCCGGCGTGCGCCAAGGGAGCGATGGTCGAAAACTGGAGCCCGACAGGCTCGCCAGTGCGACATCCTGCCCTAACAGGCCGCCGGCAACTGATGTATCTTGTTTGAGAGTTGCCGAATGCCGATTCCTGTGAATCCGAAGGCATCGATTGTGCCTTCGGCGGGCAGGCAACTCGAAATTGGAAATCATTGCGTCCCGGCCGTCGCCTGCACTGCGAAAGACATGCGCGCGGGATGCGTCGATACCGGCTTCGCGGAAGATTCGTGCATTCCGACGCCGGTCGCAGGAGAACAGTCAAGGCGCCGCTTTGTGGAAGACAGTCAACCCCTGAGGTGATGTCATGAAACTTCCGGACCATCAGTCTCCGTACAGCCACATCAAACCATCGAGCACCTTTGCCAAATCAATCGTCTGCGCCGGCGCGCTGGTCGGCTCGCTTGCGCTGATGCTCGGCGCCGCGCAGGCGCAACAACAAACCTATCTGATGAAAATCTCCACGCCGACGATCCACGACATCCCGGACACCTGGGCCAAGAACTTCGGCGAGGCGGTGGAGAAGGATTCGGGCGGACGCATCAAATATAAGGTTTATCCCGCGAGCCAGCTCGGCTCGATCCCACGGCAGATCGAGGGTGCGCAGTTCGGCTCGATCGAGTGCGAAGTCGTTCCTCCAGAGTTCATGGTCGGTCTCGACCCGCGTTTCGAAGTGATGGCGGCGCCGGCGCTGGTGGATTCGCAGGCGCACGGTCAGCGCGTTGCGGCGAATCCGGCCGTGATCAAACTGATGCTCGGTCTCGGCGCCGACAAGGGCCTGCACGGCGTCGGCCTGTTCATGGCCGAACAATCCGCAATCGTCTCGCGGATGCCGCTGCGCCGCCTCGACGATTTCAAGGGCAAGAAGATAAGAATTTTCGCCTCGGAGTTTCAGAGCGTGGCATTTGAACGGCTTGGCGTTACGCCGGTGGCGATGTCTCTCGGCGACGTCATGCCCGCCATACAGCAAGGCGCCATCGACGGCGCCAATACCGGGATTGGCCCGATCGCCAATTTCCATATGGCGGATGCGGCCAAATACGTGACTCAAACCGGCCAGCCCGCGATCTTCATCATCGCCGAGGTCAACAAGCACTGGTACGATTCCCTGCCTGCGGATTTGCAAAAAATCATCGACCGGGATGGCGCCGCGCAATCGCTCGCCATCAACACTTTCGCCGCCAAGTCAGTCAAAGAGAGTGAGGCGAGTTACACTGCCGCCGGCGGCGAACTGATCAAGCTGCCGCCCGGCGACCAGGCGGCCATGATGAAGACCATCTCGAATGTCGCCACCGACGTGTCGAAAAAGGATCAAAGTCTTCAAGCGGCCTTCCGGATCGTCGCGGACGCGGCGGCACAGACACGGCAGACGCCGACCCAATGACCCACAGTCGCCGCGCCGAACAGCGGTTTGGCGCGGCGAATTTTTTTTGACATTTCAGTCAACCATAGCGCCGCAGAATTCTTCCTGCTACTCGATCACGCCGTCGGCGCTCTGCAATAAGAATGCCGGCACAGCGACTCCCAGTGCTTTTGCCGTTTTCAAATTGATCACCATTTCAAATTTCATCGGAAGCTGCACCGGCAAGTCCGCAGGTTTGGCACCCCTGAGAATGCGGTCGATATAGGACGCGGCGCGTCGAAACAAATCAGCGGTGTTGTTGCCGAACGATATCAAGCCTCCGCTCTCAGATGCGCCGCAAAAAAACCGATGTCCGAGACAGGTCCGCAGATGCCATGCGGCGACGCCGTGAACGACGCTGCGTGAAAGGGCCGCGCCACCGTTCAGAGCAGGGCTGCCTCAAGAACGGAGACGTCGGATCGTGTTGGAAGACATTGCAGCAGCCGAAGCTCGGCTTTCCCCAGCAGATCGTTATACTCCTCTCGGGAACGCATTCGGCCGGTTGTGACGAGAAGAAATGTCAGGTCCATCAGGTGGGCGAGGTCTGGCTCATTCCTGATGCCGGCAAGCCCTTCGATAATCACGATCCGACTGTTCGGCTTCATGGCCGCTCGACAATTACGCAATATTTTGACCACCTCTTCGTTGCTGTGATCGAAGAGAACGCGCTTGAAGATGTACAGATCGATATCGGTCGGGACCTCCGTGAAATAGTCGCCCTCAATGAGTTCGCAGCGCGGTAACGGTCCGCCGTGGCCGTTTCTTGCCGCATCAATCGCAGGCGCGCGGTCGAGCAGGACGCCTGAAACGGAGGGGTATGCCGTGACGATAGCGGACAAAAAAGCTCCGTTACCTCCCCCCAGATCCGCGACCCGATGGCAATCGCCGAAGTTGTAAGCAGCCAGGATCGCCGGTGTCTCGATCCGGCCGCGATTGGCCAAACCTGCGTGGAAACGGGCCGCCGCATCTTTGTGCTGCTGAAGGTAAGCAAAAAGCGGGGCGCCAAGCTCCTGCTCCACGATGGGCTTTCCATCGCGCACGCTGTCAGGAAGGTGCCTGAACAGGTCGTATAGAAATTCGTGAACGTAAATGGCGTAGTCACGTATTGATTGCGGTGAATCGGCGCGCAACGTTTCGCCGACCTCGGTCAGGAAATAGCGGCCTTGATCGCCGTAACGCAATATGCCGAGACCGGTCAGCGAATGCAGCAGCCGTACAAGGCCAGAGCGGTCGGCGTCGAGCCGGGCCGCCAACTCATCCTCGGTCGAGCCTGCACGGTCTATCTGATCAACTAAGCCAAGTTTGGCTGCGGTGTAGACTGCTCGCGCCGATATGAATCCCATGAGCAGCCGTACGATCACCTGCGGCGGAGACAAATCTAATTCGCTCATCATGCAGCCCACCCAGGACTAGCTACGCGCACATGGAACAAATTGTCGAAGCTAATGGCAGCCCTTTATCGGCTCCCAGTCCAGCACCTCTGATGTCGCATATGGGTCGGGAATGACCGAGGCGGGTCTGCGTATAGCGACTGGATAGCAGATATGGCGCTGCTTCAGTCGAATGCTAAACGGCAGCGATCGACCCAACAGCGGCCCATCACCGCTCGTCGCGTTGGGGTCGCATAGGATCGCGCTCGAAACCAAGCGGAGTCCCGCGCCGCCTCATTCGATCACCTCGTCGGCGCGGGCCGACAGTCCGGGCGGCACCTTGATGCCGAGGGCTTTGGCGGTTTTCAGATTGATCACCAACGCGAACTTGGTCGGCAGCATAGCCGGCAGGTCCGCCGGCTTCTCACCCTTCAGAATGCGAGCGGCGTAAAGGCCCGCTTGGCGGTACGCTTCCACCTGGCTCGCCCCGTAGCTTATCAATCCCCCTGCTGCCGACTGCTCGGGCAGGACGAACATGGCTGGCAACGCATACTGAGCGGCAAGTGCAGCGAGCTGTTGACGGCGGGCGACGAAGAACGCGTCAGATCCTACGACGAGCGCACCGACATTCTTTTGGGCCAAGGCTGCAAAAGCTGTATCGATCTCGCGTTCGCTGCTCGCGTTGAAGACATGAATTTGCCGCCCGAGTACCGCAGCAGCCTTGAGCAGATCGGCGGTTTCGGCCGGCGTGTTTGGATTGGCCGGATTGACCAGATATCCAATCGACGTGGCACTCGGCACGAGTTCGTGCAGCAACTCAAGCCGTTTGGATCCCGTTTCATTGTTTTGAAAGCTGACGCCCGTGACATTGCCGCCCGGCCGATTGAGGCTCTCAACGAGACCTTCTTTGACAGGGTCGCCCGCGGTCGTGAACACGATTGGTATGGTCGTGGTCGCGTCTTTGGCGGCGAGCGCGGCGGCGGTCGTGCCGGTCGCGAGGATCACGGCCGCCGGCAGACGAACCAGCTCGGTTGCGAGCATTGGCAATCTGTCATAGTGGCCGTCCGCCCAGCGGTATTCGATCCTCACATTGCGCCCCTCGGTGAAGCCGGCTGCGCCCAGCGCTTGACGAAATGCATCCACATAGTTCGCATACTGCGTCGGCGATTGGCCATTGAGGAAGCCAATCACCGGCAAGGCAATATCTTTCGCTGCCTGCTGCGCCCGTGCCACGAGCGGCCAGCCTGCGCCAGCACCGCCAATAATGGTGATGAACTCTCGCCGCCTCACTGTGCCCTCCGGTCGACCGCCTCAACGTAACACATCGCCGAGGTGAGGAGTCGGCGTTGTGCGCGGCGGCGCAACGTGCAAACGACGTTAGACCTGCAGCTTTCTCCAACACGATCGACCCATCATGCGCCAATGTCGTTTAACGGCCGTTCGCTACATGTCGGCCCGGCGAATTGTTGCTGCTCAAAAATAATGTCGCTACGGACGTGTCAAAAAAGATCAAAGTCTTCAAGTTGCCTATCGGCGCGGCGACTTTTAGATGTTTCACGCGGTCATAGCGGCATCCCTATTCGATCACCTCATTGGCGGTCGCGAGCAACGACGGCGGGATCTTTAGACCAAGCGCTTTTGCGGTCTTAAGATTGATGACCAATTGATACTTGGTCGGCACTTGCACTGGCAGACCACCAGGATTCTCGCCTCTGAGAATGCGGTTAATGTAACCGGCAGCTTGACGGTATTGTTCGAGAAAATCTGGCCCATAGGACGTCAACCCACCAGCAGTAACAAAGAAGCGTTGAAAATAGACAGCTGGTAGCTTGTATTGAGCGGCGAACGTCACGATTTGGCCGTGAAACACAGACGCCATCGCGGAGCCTGGAACAATCAGGCCGCCGTTGGGAGAACCGGCGAATGTTGCAATGACGTGCGCAATTTCAGCAGGACTGTGAGCCGCGAGCGGAGTTACCTCCAAATGAAGCGACGGTGCCACAGCCTGGATAGTGGCGAACTGTCCAATCTCCGGCGCGGCGGAATCCCTCAGCACCGCAACCCTTGCCACATCCGGCGCGATCTCTTTCAGTAGCTCGATCCATTTGGAAGCGATGTTGTATTCAAACGGCGTGAAGCCAGTAATATTGCCGCCCGGATGCGCGAGGGTGCTGACGAAACCCGCGCCGACGGGATCAGGGACGAGCACGAAGACAATGGGTACTGTCGCGGCAGCTTGCCTTAAAGCCGCCGTGGCTTCGGTACCTATCGCCAGTATCGCGGCGGGTCGGAGCGCAACCAGTTCCTCCGCGTATTTCCGAGTGCGCTCGGCCGCACCTAGTGCGTAACGAAACTCGATCCGCAGGTTAGCGCCATCACTCCACCCCAACTGCCGCATCCGTTCCAGAAAGGCGGAATTACGGGACTGAGCCTCGGGATCGCTCTCCGGCAAATTGGTGAGCACTCCAATGCGGCGCATTTCGTTTGGATGTTGCGCCAACGCGCCGCCGGGCCCGGCAGCCACCGTCCCAACGATTGCTTTGATGAATTCGCGCCGTTTCATTGCCTTCCCCCAAAGGCGCCAGCAAGATGCAATGACACCACGAA
>DATJYT010000391.1:0-5768 GCA_035499475.1 Xanthobacteraceae bacterium
TTGCAGTTCTTCAACGCGGCCATAGCGAAGGATCCGGATTTCGCGACGCCGTATGGACTTGCCGCGTCGTGTCATCATTTCGCCAAGGCAAACGGCTGGGCTTTGAGCTTTGACGAAGAGGAAATCGCCAGGCTGGTCGAGCGCGCTGCCGACATCGGCAACGATGACGCTGTGGCGCTATGTTGGGCGGGACACGTCCACGCATACTTCTTCCACGACCTCGATCGCGCATTGCTGCTCATCGATCGGGCGCTAGAACTGGATGTGAATCTGGCTGTTGCCTGGCAGCGCAGCGGTTGGGTCCGCGGCTATGCCGGCGACCCTGATGGAGCGATTGAAAGCCTCAACAAAGCGATCCGTCTCAATCCGCTCGACACTCGGGTTTTCCTGACGCACAGCGCCATGGCCTTCGCCCATTTCATTGCCGGACGCGACGACGAAGCTACACGCTGGGCGGCGATGGCGTTGCGGGTCAAGCCAAACTGGCTCCCTGCTCTTCGAATGACGATTGCGTCGAACGCCATGCGGGGCAAGGCCGAACAGGCGAAGCGCGCGCTGAACGCATATCTTAGAATCGATCCGGCGGTTACCGTCGCCAAATTGTGCGGCTATTACCCGCTCCGTCGAGAACCCGATCGACAGAGATTGATTGCCGCAATGCGAAAGGCGGGCGTACCCGACGGATAATCTTGTTATTCACGCCGCCTTGTTGACCTGCTCGCGCGCAAATCCTGCGGCGCTCGCATAGCCGCGCACGATCGCCTTGCGCTGCTCGAACGACAGCACGTCATCGATATTGGTGAAGCCGTCCGGCGCACGCGCTTCGACGGCGTCGATGACGCCTTCAGGCCCGCCGCGGCGGTTGCTGCGCACGATCTCCGCCGTCATCGGCAGGCGCGCCTGCTCGTAGGTCCAGAGCGCCTGCGCGACATGGTCGGCGTCCTTGAGCCGGTCGGCGAGGAACCGCGCGTCGAGAATTGCCTGCGAGGCGCCATTGGAACCCACCGGATACATCGGATGCGCCGCGTCGCCCAGAAGCGTGACGCGGCCGTGGCTCCAGCGCGGCAGCGGATCGCGGTCGCACATGGGATATTCCCAGAATTCGCTGGTCGCTTCGATCAGTGCATTGGCGTCCACATAGGGAATGCGAAAGCGCTGCACGTGCGGCATCAGATCCTCGAAGCGGCCGGGGCGCGACCAGTCCTGCTTCTGCGGCGGCGGCGTCGAGCCATCGCCGACTCTGCCGACCACCGCCCAGTTGGTGAGCCGCTTGTCGGGCCGCGAGCCCTCGGCGATCGGATAGACGACGAGCTTGGCCGCGAGCCCGCCGGCGACCACCATCGAACGTCCGGTCAGGAACGCCGGCCAATCGATCGCACCGCGCCACAGCATGAGCCCGTTCCAGGCCGGCGGGCCTTCATGGGGGAAAAGCTTCTCGCGCACCACTGAATGGATGCCGTCGGCGCCGATCAGCACGTCGCCGCGCGCAGTGTGGCGATGGGCGCCGTTGCGGTCGAAGAAATAGGCGCTGACGCCGGCGTCGTCCTGGGTGAAGGCGCCGAGCCGGCAGCCGAGATGGATGCGCGACTCGCCGAGCCTTGCGCGCACCGCCTGGTAGATCACGCCCTGGAGGCGGCCGCGATGAATCGAGAATTGCGGAATGTCGTAGCCGGCGTCGAGGCCGCGCGGCTCGCGCCAGATCTCCTGGCCGAGCCGGTTGGTGTAGAACAATTCGTAGGTGCGGATCGCGACCGCATCCAGCCGCTCCAGCAGGCCAAGCTCGGCCAGCTCCTTGATGGCGTGCGGCAGCGTATTGATGCCGACGCCAAGCTCGCGGATGGCGTCCGCCTGCTCGAAGATCTCGCAATCGATGCCGCGGGCATGCAGCATCAGCGCCGTCACCAGTCCGCCGACGCCCGCGCCCGCGATGATGACCTTCATGACGAAAACTCCCTCACGCAACGCGACGCAAGCATCGGCCGAGCAGTGTGCCGCGAACCGCCAAAAAAGCAACGATTTGGTGCAATCCGAGGCGTGCGCGCTTATGACTATCTGCTCATTTGGTAATCGGGACGAGGGCGCCGCGCCATGGGCTCAGAGCAAATCATCCTTGTTGTTCTGGGCGCGCTTGCCGGCGGCATAGTTAATGGGCTGACCGGCTTCGGGACCGCCATTACGGCGGTCGGGATTTGGCTCTATGCGATGCCGCCCGTGGTCGCCTCGTCGCTTGCGATCATGTGCTCCGTCGTGTCGCAGTTCCAGACTTTTCACCTGATCCGGCGAACCATCGACTGGAAGCGGACCCTGATTTTCGTCGCGCCGGGCATTCTTGGCGTGCCGCTGGGGACGCTTCTGCTTCCGCACATCGAGCCGAGATGGTTCAAGCTCGGCGTCGGTTGCTTTCTGGCGCTCTATTCGAGCTACGTGCTGGCGCGGCGCAGCCAAATCAAAAGCGACTGGGGCGGCTGGTTTGCCGAAGGCGCTGCCGGCTTCGGCGGCGGCGTGCTCGGCGGCCTTGCCGGATTGTCTGGCGTCCTTCCCGTGGTGTGGACCGACATTCGCGGCTGGAGCAAAGAGCAGCGCCGCGGCGTGCTGCAGACGTTCAACATGGCGATCCTCTCATTCGCCTTGATCTCGCATGCGGCGTCGGGCTTGGTGACGCGCCGGGTCATGTGGGACGCCGCGCTCGCGCTGCCCGCCACCATCGCGGGCGCCTGGACCGGCGCCTTCATCTACCGGCGGCTCCACGATCGCGGCTATCAGCGCGTCGTGATGGTGCTGCTTCTTGTTTCCGGGGTGACGCTGATCTGGAACAGCCTGTGACGCTCTCAGCCGCCGTGGGACTGCTTGCGGATCAGATTGATGATCGCGGAAAAATCCGCCGCGCCCAGGCCGGCTTGCGCGCACGCCTCGTAAATCTCCGCCGCATGGGCGCCGAGCGCCGTTCTGGCTTTGACCGAGTCCGCGGCTTCGCGCGCGAGCTTGAGGTCTTTCAGCATCAGGGCGGCGGTGAAGCCCGGCTTGTAGCCGTTATTGGCGGGGCTCGCCGGTACCGGTCCTGGCACCGGGCAATAGCTGGTCAGCGACCAGCATTGGCCGGACGACGCCGAAGCGACGTCGAACAGCGCCTGGTGCGAGAGGCCGAGCTTCTCGCCGAGCACGAAGGCCTCGCTGACCGCGATCATCGAGGCGCCGAGGATCATGTTGTTGCAGATTTTTGCGACCTGGCCGTTGCCAGCCTCGCCGCAATGAACGATGCGCTTGCCCATGCGCTCGAGCACCGGTTTGCCGTGCGCGAAGGCCGCGTGCGAGCCGCCGACCATGAAGGTCAGCGTCGCCGCCTTGGCGCCGCCAACGCCGCCGGAGACCGGCGCATCGAGCGTGGCGATGCCGCGCGCCGCCGCCAGCGTATGGGCCTTGCGCGCACTCGCGACATCGATGGTCGAGCAGTCGATGAACAGCGTGCCCTGCCGCGCCTGCGGCACGATGTTGTTCCAGACCGAAAGCACCTGCTCGCCGCCCGGCAGCATGGTGATGACGACGTCGGCGTTCTCCACGGTCTCTTCGGCATTGGCGACGATCTGCACCCCGTCTTTTGCCGCCGCTTCGCGCAAGGCCGGCACGAGATCGAAGCCAAGCACCGGTCCGCCTGATTTGACCAGGTTCGCTGCCATGGGGCCGCCCATATTGCCGAGACCGATGAATCCGATGTTCGACATGTTCGCCTCTCTTAATCGGCAAAAATCAGTTCGCGCGCGCCGACGGAGCGGAAGTGACGGTCGATGATTTCGTCGGTGACGTCTTCGAGCCGGGCCGGACGCCAGGCTGGGTTGCGGTCCTTATCGACGATGGTGGCGCGGATGCCTTCGATGAAATCATGCCCGGTGATGCAAGCGAGCGCGATGCGGTAGTCCTGCTGGAAGCTCTCTTCGAGTTTGGCGAATGATAGCGCCGAGCGCATGTTTCGCAATGTAACCTTGAGCGAGGTCGGCGACGCCTTGGCGAGCACGTCGAGCGCCTGATGTGCGTCCGCGTGACCGCATGCGCGCAAGCGGTTGGCGATCGCTTCGACTTCGTTGCCGCCGTAGCAGCGGTCGATCCATTCGCGCGCTGCCGGCAATTTGCCGGGAGCTGCGGGAACGGACATTTGGCGCAAGCGGACCCGCACGTCGTGGGCGGAGCGGCACTCCGCCAGCGCCACCGGAATGTCGGCGAGCGATGCCGGCGCCACATGAATGTCGGCAAGCCCGCAATAGATTGCATCGGCGGCGCCGATGCGCTCGCCCGTCAAAGCGAGATGGGTGCCGACAAATCCCGGCGCGCGCGAGAGCAGGAAGGACGCGCCGACGTCGGGAAAAAATCCGATGCCGGCTTCCGGCATGGCGACCGCGGAGCGCTCGGTCACGATGCGATGTGCGGCATGGGCCGATAGCCCGACGCCACCGCCCATCACCAGGCCGTCCATGAGCGCGATCACGGGCTTCGGATAGCGCGCGATCAGCACGTTGAGGTGATATTCGGTCGCCCAGAATTTCTCCGGCAGCGGATCGCCGGACTTCGCCGCATCGTAGAGCGCGCGAATGTCGCCGCCGGCACAGAAGGCGCGGTCGCCGGCGCCGTCAATGAGCACCGCGCCGACGGCTGGGTTATCCGCCCACGCGCGCATGAACCGCGTCATGGTGACGGCCATGTCGAGCGTGATGGCGTTAAGCGCCTTCGGCCGGTTCAGCGTGAGCCGCCGCAGCGCGCGATCTTCCCGGATAATCACGTCGCCGTCGTGAAGGATCTTTTCGCTCATCGCCCCACAAGGCTTCGCGCCACGATGAGACGCATGATCTCGTTGGTGCCTTCGAGGATCTGGTGCACGCGCAGATCGCGTACGATCTTCTCGATGCCGAATTCGGAGAGGTAGCCGTAGCCGCCGTGAAGCTGCAGCGCCTGGTTGGCAACACCGAAACAGGCATCGGTGATGAAGCGTTTCGCCATGGCGCAAAGCGTCACGGCGTTCGCGTCGCCACGGTCAAGCGCGGCGGCGGCGCGCCACAGCAGCGCGCGCGACGCCTCGATCTCGGTCGCCATGTCGGCGAGGCGGAACTGCAAGGCCTGGAATTCGTCGAGGCGCTTGCCGAACGCTTTGCGCTCCTTCATGTAGGCGAGCGATTTCTCGAGCGCCGATTGCGCGCCGCCGAGCGAGCAGGCCGCGATGTTGATCCGCCCGCCGTCGAGGCCTGCCATGGCGATCTTGAAGCCCGCGCCCTCTTGGCCGAGGAGGTTCGCCGCCGGAATGCGCACGTCCATGAAAGCGACGGCGCGCGTCGGCTGCGCGTTCCAGCCCATCTTGCGCTCGTTGGCGCCGAGCGAAATCCCCGGTGCGTCGCCCGGCACCAGGAAGGTTGAAATGCCGGATGGTCCATCGCCGCCGGTGCGAGCCATCACCGCATAGAGGTCGCCGGCGCCGGCGCCCGAGATGAACTGCTTCTGGCCGTTGAGGCCGTAAGTCTCGCCGCCGCGCACCGCGCGCGTCGTCAGCGCCGCGGCGTCGGAGCCGGCGCTCGGCTCGGTCAGGCAATAGCTCGCCAGCAGTTCCATCGTGCAGAGCTTCGGCAACCAAGTTCTGCGCTGCTCGTCCGAGCCATAGGCGTCGATCATCCAGGCGACCATGTTGTGGATCGACATATAGGCCGCGACCGTGGGGCAGCCGGTCGCCAGCGCTTCGAAGATCAAGGCGGCGGCGAGGCGCGACAGCCCAGAGCCGCCGACATCCTCGG
>DATJYT010000392.1:0-2434 GCA_035499475.1 Xanthobacteraceae bacterium
CCTTCGGCTACGTCGACACGTCACTGCCGTCGGCGGAGGTCGCCGGGTTCATGCGCGGGTAAGCGGGTTGCGCCCTCCGCCCGGCCACAGCCTTTTGATCCAAATCAATGAGCCTCTGCTCATCGCCAAGGATAGTTGCGAACGTAACAATCAGCCGACGGGGGCGCGCCATGCGGCACCATATCGAGGGCACCACGCTGTTCGACGGCGATCAGGCGCCTGCAGGCCTACGAGAAGGCGGGCGCGGACGTGTTGATGGCGCCAGGTTTGCCGGACCTCGCGTCGGTGAAGGCGGTGTGCGCCGCGGTTGCGAAGCCGTTCAATTTCATGGCCGGCATTCCGGGCATGTCGTTCACCGTTGCCGAGCTGGAAGGGGCTGGCGTGCGTCGCATCAGCCTCGCCGGCTCGCTCTATCGCGCCGCGATGGGCGGGCTCGTCGTCGCCGCGCGCGAGTTGAAGGACAAGGGAACCTTCGGCTACGTCGACACGGCACTGCCGTCGGCGGAGCTTGCCGGATTCATGCGCGGGTAAGCGGGTTGCACCCTTTTGCGCAAAATGGTCGTCGCAAACACACTGATGAGTACAGGCCCGCATCGGGCGTCACGGCTATCAGTGCCGCGCGAACGGCAGCGCCATCGGACTGCGGAAGTTCGACGATGAGTTCCAGGCAATTTTTTCGACGGTGAGCGAGTAGTCCGGCACCTTGTCGAGGAAGCGCCGCATCGCGATCTCGGTGACCAGCCGCGCCATCTGGCTGCCGAGGCAGAAATGCTTGCCCGAGCCGAAGCCGAGATGGCCTTGCGGGCGGCGGTCGATATCGAACACATCGGGATTGGAGAATTTGCGCCCGTCGCGATTGCCGGAGCCGAAGGCGAGCGCGACCTTGTCGCCGGCTTTCATGGTCTCGCCGTGCAATTCCTTGTCCCGCATCACCACGCGCTTGAAGCGCTGCGCCGAGGTATTGAAGCGCAGCGATTCCTCGATCGCCGGCGCGATCAATGCCGGATCAGCGACGAGGCGCCGCCGCGCGTCCGGATAGTCATGCAGGTTGAGCGCGAACATGCTCATGAAACTCGACAGCGACTCGACGCCGGCCATGACGAAGGTCGCCGTGGTCAGCACCACCTCGCGCTCGCTGAGCCGGTCGCCGTCGATCTCGGCTTCGGCGAGATGCGTGATCAGGTCGTCGGTCGGCTGCGCGCGCCGCGCCGCAACTTCGGCGGTGAGGAAATCGCTCAGCTCCTTGAAGGCGGCGATGTGCTCGGCGGTGCGGCCCTTGACGCTCTTGTCGGTCGAGACCGCAAGGATGACCTTGCGCCTGATCTCGGCATGATCGCGCTCCGGCAGGCCCATGGTGCGGAACAGGAGGCCGACGGTGATCTGGCTCGAATAGTCGTTGATGAATTCGAACGTGTCTTGCGCCAGGATGCGCTCGAGCGCGCGGTCGGCGATGTCCATGGTCGGCGCCACCATGCGGTCGAGATTGCGCTTGAGGAAGGCGGCTTGGCTCAAGGCCCGCAGCCGGTCGTGCCGCGGCGGATCGGTGGTGCCGAGCGTCGCGCCGGCGCGGCCCGGCAACTCGTCGATCATGTTGCCCGCGGTCGAGGAGAACGTCTCCCAGTCGCGCGCGGCCTCGACGATGTCGTCGTAGCGCGACAGGATCCAGAGCTTGGCGCCTTCGCTCCAGTAGCAGGGATATTTGTCGCGCAGCACCGCGTAAGCGGGAAACGGGTCCGCGTCGATCGCGGGCGAGTAGAGGTCGAACGGTTCCACGGCATTTCCTCGCAGTCGCGGCGCTGCTACACCATTAGCATATCCGATCGGTGCGCCGCGCGATGCAGAACACAACGGAATCGGCCGAGGATCGCCTGATCGCGCGCTATTTCCGGCCGCTGGCGAAACATCCCGGTGCGCTCGGGCTCGGCGATGACGCGGCCGTGCTGACGCCGCCCGAGGGCTGCGATCTGGTGCTCACCACCGACGGGGTCATTGCCGGCGTGCATTTCTTTGCCGACGACGCGCCCGACATGGTCGCCCGCAAGGCGCTGCGGATGAATCTCTCCGATCTCGCCGCCAAGGGCGCAAAGCCGCTCGGCTTCCTGTTGTCGGTGGCACTGCCGGCGGCGACCGACGAGGCCTGGATCGCGGCGTTCGCGGCAGGTATCGGCGAGGATGCCGAGCGTTACGGCCTGCCGCTCCTTGGCGGCGACACCGACCGCACACCGGGACCCACTTCGGTGTCGATCGCCGCGTTCGGCGCGGTGCCGCGCGGCAAGATGGTGCGGCGCTCGACGGCGAAACCAGGCGACAGCATCATCGTGACCGGAACGATCGGCGACGCCGCGCTCGGCGTCCTGCTGCGGCGCGACGCAAAGCTCGCCGCACGGTGGCGGCTCACGGAAGCCTTCGCGGCTTATCTGCAGCAACGCTATCT
>DATJYT010000393.1:0-2364 GCA_035499475.1 Xanthobacteraceae bacterium
AGCGCATGGCCAAGGCCGCCGCCAGTCCCGGCCCGGTGACGGGCGAAGACGGCAAGATCCATCCGCGCATCATCTTCGACGCCATCGCCAAGCTGGCCGATCCCGATTACATCGCGATCGCCGATGGCGGCGACCTGCTGAGCTTTGCCCGCACCGGGCTGCAGGCCAAAACCTACATGGATGCCGGCGCCTTCGGCTGCCTCGGTGTTGGCGTGCCGTTTGCGATTGCGGCTTCGCTCGCCATGCCCGGCCGCCAGGTGATTTCGGTCAACGGCGATGGCGCCTTCGGCATCAACGCGATGGAGATCGACACCGCCGTCCGTCACGGCGCCAAGCCTGTGTTCATCGTGTCCAACAATGCCGCATGGAATATCGAGCGGCTGGATCAGGAGATGAATTATGGCGGGCGGGTCGTCGGCACCACGCTGCGCCATTCGGACTACGCCGCGATGGCGCGGGCGCTTGGTTTGCATGGGGAGCGGGTGGAAAAGCCGGAAGAGCTCGTGCCGGCGCTGCAGCGGGCGCTAAAGAACGCCCCGGCGCTGGTCGACGTCGTCACCTCGCAGTCGGTGCAATCATCGGACGCGCAGAAAGGGCTCGGCTTTGTACCCGACTATCAGGCGCTGTTTGCCTGGGACGAGGCCGAACAGAAGCGCCGCCAGCCGTAGTTTGCGCGGTATCGAGGTCGGCGATGGCGCGCTCCTTGAGGACGGCTGCCTGGTGCAGGTCTTCGTCAAAGTCGTGAAACACCACGGATCCGGCAGGCGGCACGGCGGTGGCCGAGGCCCAGAACAGCCAGGCCACGAGAAGCGGCGTCGCAACGGCGAAATAAGCGAGGTACTGCATCATTCGAGAAAACTTGGACCCCGCTAACCGGTTCCTCACGAGCTCGAATCGTTTGCAATTTTATCGAAATCTGACCCAAAGCTTAGTGGAACCTGAAATCTGCCCTTAGAAAGTTCCGGGGTATTCACATGCCGTTCGGGAGAGGACAACGCGGAGTTTGACATGCGCAAGCTGGTTGCTTTTTTGAAGGACGAGAACGGTGCCACCGCCATCGAATACGGCCTCATCGCGGCCGGCATTTCGGTCGTCATTATCGCGACGGTGAACGGCCTCGGCACGACCCTGAGCACCACGTTCAGCAACGTTTCGACCCAGCTTAAGTAAGCGACAAGCTGGTCTACGTGTGGGCGACGAGAAAGGCCGCCGAGTTCGGCGGCCTCTTTTCGTTTCCGGTAGGGATTTGTTTACTCTCCGCTAGCCAACACGGCGCGCGTGGTCTGGTCGGGGCCGAATTCTTCGGCGCTCTCGATCCCCATCAATTCGGCAAGCCGCGTGCGCGCGCGGTTGACCCGCGATTTGATGGTGCCGACCGCGCAGTCGCAGATGTGCGCCGCTTCCTCGTAGGAAAAGCCCGACGCGCCGACGAGCACCAGCGCTTCGCGCTGGTCGGACGGCAATTGCGCCAGCGCCTCGCGGAATTCGCGGAATTCCACCTGGCCGATCTGGTCGGGCTGCGATTTCAGCGTCTCGGCATAGTGGCCTTCGCCGTCCTCCACCTCGCGCCGGCGCTTGCGATATTCCGAGCGGAAATGGTTGCGCAGGATCGTGAACAGCCACGCCGACATGTTGGTGCCGGGCTGGAATGAATCGATATTGGCGAGCGCGCGCAAAAGCGTCTCCTGCACCAGGTCGTCGGCGCGGTCGACATTGCCGCACAACGAAATGGCGAATGCGCGGAGACTTGGGACCGCGCCGAGCACGGCTTTGCGCACGGATTCGTCCATCGGCATTACTGCCCGTCCTTCTCACCGCCATTGATGCGGTTCAGTAAGTCGTTGAATCGGTCCGGCACGCCTTGACTGACGACGTCGTCATACATGGCGCGCAGTTGCTGGCCGAGGCGCGCTTGCACGTCCCGGCTGAGCTTCGCGGGCTTGGCGTTGCCGCCACCCTTCTTGCTGCGATTGGTTGCCGCCGTTTCCATCGGTTTCTGCTGCCCCATGGGCTTTCGATCGTTCATTTTTTCGGTCCCAAATCCTCGTTCCCGGATCTGCGCCGCCCGGGTGCGGGGTCCCCTATCGTTCATGAAACCCAAGCCACGCCATATGGTTCCGCCGAATGGGAACTTTTTGCAAATACCGACGTTGAGTGGCTAAGGTTGAGCGAATTTTCCGGGGGCTAGCGCCTGGTCCGCCAGGATTTGCATCGGTTCGGGAGGGATTCTTGTCGACATCTCAAGCAGTTGCCCAGCATTTGCCGTATCTGCGGCGTTACGCCCGCGCGCTTGCGGGCAGCCAGCAGGCGGGCGACGCCTATGTGGCCGAGACCCTCGAAGCGGTCGTGCAGGACCCGAAGGTG
>DATJYT010000394.1:0-10563 GCA_035499475.1 Xanthobacteraceae bacterium
GACGAGTGGACTCGAACGGGCGCAGGTCAAATGGTTCAATCGGCTTCGCGGATTCGGCTTCCTGACGCGGGGGGAGGGAACGCCGGATATTTTCGTGCATATGGAGACGCTGCGCCGGTTCGGTATGACCGAACTGCGCCCTGGCCAGTTCGTGCTGGTCCGTTTCGGGCCCGGCCCCAAGGGTCTGATGGCTGCCGAGGTTCGTCCCGAAGGTGGGCCGCTCGGCCTTACTTCCCACTAGCAATCTGCGCCGCTCGCCTCGCATCCGTCCGCACGTTAGTGTTGCGCTCCGCCTTAGCCTTGATGCTGATCGGCGCGCTGGCGCCGTCCTTGTTTCCCGTCCCCGCGCGGGCGGCCGGAAAGGATACCATCGAGATCGTCAGTGGGTCCGGCGTCCACGCCTTCTCGGTCGAACTCGCGACTACCGACGAGGAGCGCAGCCGGGGCCTGATGTTCCGCAAGGAATTGCCCGAAGGGCAGGGCATGCTGTTCGATTTCTTCCGCGATCAGCCGGTGTCGTTTTGGATGCACAATACCTACATCCCGCTCGACATGATCTTCATCCGCGGCGACGGCCATATCTTGCGGATCGCCGAAAACACCGAGCCGTTGTCGGACCGGCTTGTTCCTTCCGGCGGTCCGGTACGGGCGGTCCTCGAAGTCATCGCCGGGACCGCGCGCAAGCTCGGCATCACGCCTGGCGACCAAGTGACCGGTTCAATTTTCGGTAACGGTCACTGAAGCGGGCAGTCACGGCCGGGCAAGCTTGGCTTGCTGGGGTGCGGTGAAGCGTGTATCCGAAGGCAAATATGGCGGGGTATGGCGCAGCCTGGTAGCGCGGTAGTTTTGGGTACTACAGGTCGCAGGTTCGAATCCTGCTGCCCCGACCAGCCGCCTCGGCCGACGTTTCGGCGCGGTGGCATCTGTAAAGAGCATCAACCATGACTGCCCGCATCTACAAACCCGCCCGCACCGCAATGCAGTCCGGCAACGCCAAGACCAAGGAGTGGGCGCTCGACTACGAGCCGGAGCGGCCGCGCACGATCGAACCGCTCATGGGCTGGACCAGTTCAGGCGACATGAAGCAGCAGCTTCGCCTCTTCTTCGAAACCAAGGAGGAAGCCATCGCCTATTGCGAGCGCGAGGGCATCCCCTATCAGGTCTTCGAAAGCTCGCCGGTGAAGCGTCAGCGCATCTCCTATTCCGACAACTTCGCCTATACGCGGCGTGGTGCGTGGACCCACTGAAGCTTCGGCCTCAAACGTGCTGGACGGTCTTGGCAGGGGCGGTTTTGGCGTTGCGCGGCTGCGATCCCGTACGCTGCCGCAGCAATGAGACAAACCGCTCTTCCGGCATTGGCTGGCCGAGCAGAAAGCCCTGTCCGTAGTCGCAGCCCATGCTCACCAGAGCGAGTGCGTCGGCCGCTTTCTCGATACCGATTGCGACCGCGACGCTGCCGAAACTGTGGGCAAGGGCGATGACGTTTTTGCATAGCGGTGCATTGACCCTATCGGTGCCGCAATCGGTTACGAAGGCCCGATCGAGCTTGATCTCCGCGAACGGCAACTCCTTGACGCGCGTGAGCGAGGAATAGCCGCGGCCGAAATCGTCGATCGCCAATGTGACGTCGAGGTGCGCGAGCCTCCCGGCGATGTCGGTCGCCAGTTCGAGATCGGTGATGATCTGATCTTCCGCCAGGTCGATGACGAGCCCCGGCCACTTTTCGAATTTCGACCGGTAGCTTTGCACGATGTCGGTCAGCGGAGTTCTGACCAGCGCACTGACAGGAATGTTGACCGCCATGCGCAAGTTGACGCCGAGCTTGGAGAAATTGAGCGCCGCCCGCAGCGATGCGTGCAATGCCCGCTCGGAAAGCGTCACCAGGCTTGCTTCCGCCGCGCCCGGCATGAACGCGCCGGGCAGCAGCACGCCATTCTCCGGGTGCCGGGCGCGTGCATAGGCTTCGGCGCCGACAAGCTGCTTGCGGCGCAAGTCGATCTTTGGCTGAAACCAGAATTCGATCCAGTTGTTGGTGAGCGCATCGTCGAGGGCGACGCGTCCGGCGACGGCCGGGGGGTGGCCGAGCTTGAGGTTTTTCAGGACTTCAAGAATAACGCCGGTCTCGAACGGCTTCTTGAGCACCGGCAGCATCCGCAGGCGATGCTGCTCGCCGATGCTCTTGACATGGGCGAGCACGGCCGAACCGCGGCTGCTGATGAGCTGGATGCACCCCCTGTAGCCCGCCTTGCCGAGCCCGACCACGCATTCGATCGCATCCGTCGATTCAAGCGCGATGTTAAGGAAGATGACGTTCGGGCTTTGCCGGCTCAGCGCCAGGCGCATGCTGGCGCCGTCGGCAAACTCCTCGGTTTCGACGCCCACGCCATGCATGACGAGCGACAGGAAGTGGCGGATGCTGGCATCGCTGTCGACAATAAAGCAAAGCGGGACGCGCGACTGGTTATCGGCGACTTCAACGCCCGCTGCCGCGTCGGCGGCCGCCGGTACTGATTGCGCCAACGCTGCGCTCATCGGCTGGGTCCAAGCGCCACATGACGGGATTTATCCGACTGTGATGTAAATTCCTTAACCGGGGGTTTCGGGCCGATTGCTGCGCCGAGTAACGCAATCGCGCCGGCCTTTCCACTTCAGGTGGCGGCCAGCGCGTGCCCGGCGCGGCAAAAGCCGCATGGCAGCAACGACGCCGGGCCCGCTATGACACCCGCTGCTCGCATGATAATAATCCGTGACAGAATTGCTTCGGTGGCCGCTGCCGGGTTGGCCTCCAAGCTCGGGGATGACACGAACGGGAGACTATGATGTCCAAGAAGGACTCCAGCCTAAAGCTCAATCGCCGCAAATTTATCACCGCGGCCGCCGTCGCGGGCGCGAGCGGCGCCGTTAATCCGGCCAAGGCCGCGACGACCACGACCGAGACGCCGCAGCGTTTGCCGTCGGCATTGCCGCCGAATGCCTATGTCGCCGCCAACGAAGCCGGCACGCCGCAGATGCCGGCGCGCGCCAACGGCACGCCAGGCTCTGACTTTATGGTCGACGTCATCAAGACGCTCGATATCAAATATGTGCCGGCCAATCCCGCCGCGAGCTACCGCGGCCTGCAAGAGTCGCTCATCGACTACGGCAAGAACACGATGCCGGAATTTCTCACCTGCATGCACGAGGAATCCGCTGTCGGCATGTGTCACGGCTACTTCAAGGCCACCGGCAAGCCGATCATGACGCTGGTCCACGGGGTTGTCGGCCTGCAACACGCCACCATGGCGATCTACAACGCATGGTGCGACCGCGTGCCGGTGCTCGTCATCGGCGGCAACGATATGGATGCAGCGCACCGGCCGCCGGGCGTGCCTACGTTCCATTCCGCTCAGGATATCAACGCCATCGTGCGCGATTACACGAAATGGGACGATACCCCGGTCTCGGCGCAGCACTTCGCGCAATCGTTTGTGCGCATGTACAAGATCGCGACGACGCCGCCGTACGGCCCGGTGATGATGTCTCTCGACGGCGGTTTGCAGAATGATGCGATCCGCGACTTCGGCGAGCAACTCTATATTCCCAAGTTCTTCGCATCGGCGCCGCCGCAGGGCGATGACGCAGCGGTCAAGGAAGCCGCCCGCTTGCTGGCGAATGCCGAGCGTCCCGTCATCGTGGTCGATCGCGCGGCGCGGACGCAGGACGGCGTCAAGCACCTCATCGAACTCGCCGAACTATTGCAGGCGCCGGTGGTGGACCAGGGCGGCCGGATGAACTTCCCGAACACGCATTTTCTTTCCCGTCCGCCGAACGTGATCGGCCAGGCCGACGTTGTGATCGGTATGGAGCTTTCCGATTTCTGGAATACGGTGAACGGGTTCGTCGACAACGGCGATGACGGCTTCGGAAAAAACATCACCAAGATAAAGCCGGGAACGAAGCTGATCAGCATCAGTTCGGTGGACCTGCTGACCAAGTCGAACTACCAGGACTTCCAGCGTTTCCAGAGCATCGACATTTCGATGCCGGGCGATGCCGAGGCGACCTTGCCCTCGCTGATCGAAGCGGTGAAGTCCTCGATCTCCGGTAATCGCAAGGATGCCATGACCAAGCGAGGCGACGCCATCCGGCAGGCCCATGCCAAGGGGCTGGAAGCGACCAAGCAGGCCGCAGCCATCGCCTGGGACGCGAGCCCGATCAACACCGCGCGGCTTGTCACCGAGCTTTACGCGCAGATCAAGGACCTTGACTGGTCGCTTGTTTCCACTTCCGGCAACACCAGCGGCTGGGCGAACCGGCTGTGGCCGATGGAGAAGCATTATCAATGGCTCGGTTCGTCGGGCGGCTATGGCGTAGGCTACGGTGCGCCGGCTTCCGTTGGCGCGGCGCTCGGCAACCGCGATCTCGGCCGTTTCTCGGTCTCTATCCAGTCGGACGGCGACTTGATGTACGCGCCGGGCGTACTTTGGACCGCGGCGCGGCACAAAATCCCGCTCCTCGCCGTCATGCACAACAACCGCGGCTATCACCAGGAGTCGATGCACGTGCAGCGGTTCGCCAATTTCCGCAATCGCGTCGCCAACAATGGCAATGACCTCGCGCCGATCGGTACCAGCATCATGAATCCAGACATCCAGTATCACGAACTGGCGAAATCGATGGGATGGTGGGCGAAGGGCCCGATCTCGGATCCGGCCGAACTCGGTCCTGCGATCAAGGAAGCGGTCAATGTGGTCAAATCCGGCCAGCCGGCGCTGGTCAATGTGCTGACGCAGCCGCGCTGAGGAGGATGTCCATGCGTTTTGTTAGAGTTTCTCTGGCTGCCGCCGCGCTGGCGGCGATCGTAGCTGGCACGGGAGACGCGCGTGCCGATGGCGATGCGGCCAAGGGCAAAATCGCATTCACCCAGCACGGGTGTTGGCAATGTCACGACTTTGCCGGCGAAGGCTCGGTCGCGACCAGCAACGGCAAGGTGATCGCGCGCACGCAGCTTCCGCTCGATGCCTTTATCTCATTCGTGCGCACGACCGACGGCCAGATGCCGCCATTTCGGGCCGCCATTCTTTCGGACCAGGACCTGACGAACATCTATGCCTATTTGCAGTCGCTGCCGGCACCGAAGGCGGTGAGTGACATTCCGCTGCTCAATAGTGGCGTGCGCTCGCAGTAGGGCGCGCTGGTTTTACGACCGTTGCGGCAGCCCTCGCGATCGCACCGCGGGGGCTGAATTCTTTTGGCGGCGGGATATACTGGCGACTATCGGAAGGCGCGCGAAGCAAGAAGAAAAGGCCAAGAAGCCATGGGCAGCAGAGGCCAGATGCGGCTCGGCGCCTTCTTCAATCCAACCGGCCATCACGTCGCCTCGTGGCGGCATCCGCGCGCGCAAGCCGATGCCGGTATCAACTTTCAGCATTATCTCGACATCACCCGCACGGCCGAACGCGGCAAATTCGACATGGTGTTTCTCGCCGACAATCTCGGCGTGCGGCACGCGCATATGGAGGCGTTGAGCCGCTCGGCGCAATACATCGCCAATTTCGAGCCGATTACGCTTCTTTCGGCGCTTGCCACCCACACGACGCATATCGGCCTCGTGGCGACGGCCTCCACCAGCTACAACGAGCCGTTCCACGTCGCGCGCAAGTTCGCGTCGCTCGATCATTTGAGCAATGGGCGCGCCGGCTGGAATCTGGTGACGTCAGGTCAGGAGAACGAGGCGCGCAATTTCAGCCGCCAGCAGCATTACGAGCACGGCGAGCGCTACGACCGCGCCCGCGAATTCGCCCGCGTCGTTATCGGCCTGTGGGACACCTGGGACGACGACGCCTTTGTTCGCGACAAGGCGACCGGCCAGTTCTTTCATCCCGACAAGCTCCACAACCTCAATCATCGCGGCGAGCATTTCTCGGTGCTGGGCGCACTGAACATTCCGCGCTGCCCGCAAGGTCACCCGGTGATCGTGCAAGCGGGCGGCTCCGAAGACATGATCGCCGTGGCGGCGGAATTCGCCGAAGTGATTTTCTGCGCGCCACTCACGCTGGAAGCGGCGCAGAAGTTCTACGCCAATATCAAAGGCAGGCTCACGGAGTTCGGCCGCTCGCCCGACGAAATGAAGATCATGCCGGGGCTCAGCGCCGTCATCGGTCGCACCGATGCCGAGGCGCGAGAGAGCTACGAGGAGCTCAATTCGCTTATTCACCCCATTGTCGCCCGCGAAATCCTCTCGATGGTCCTTGGCAATGTCGATCTGGCGCCCTATCCGTTTGACGGGCCGCTGCCGGAGAACTTGCCGCGCTCGAATGCGAGCCTCAGCATCTTCCAGAACGTCACCGATATGGCGCGCCGGGAAAATCTTACGATCCGCCAGGTCGCAATGCGGGTCGCCGGCGCGCGCGCCAAGGCGGTGATCCACGGTTCGCCGCAGACCATCGCCGACTATATGGAGCAATGGTTTCGCGAGGAGGGCTGTGACGGCTTTAATATCATGCCGCCGTTTCTGCCAGGCGGGCTCGACGATTTCGTCGATCTGGTCATTCCGGAATTGCAACGGCGCGGACTGTTCCGCACCGAATATGAAGGTAAAACGCTGCGCGAAAATCTCGGGCTCAGGCGGCCGGAGAGCCGCTATGTTGAAGCCGCAAGGCAAGCCTCGCCGCGACCGCGTGCGGTATCAGGAGGAAAGCAGTGATCAGTGTCAAAAGATTGGGCCACGCCACGCTGACGACGCCCGATATCGACCGCCAGATCGCCTATTACACCGAGGTCGTCGGCTTGACGCTCGTCGAACGTAGCAAGGAGCGCGCTTATCTCGCCTGCAAGCTCGGCCTTGAAGCGATTGCGCTTGAGCCTGGGAAGGGCAATGCGCTGTCGCGCTTGTCGTTCCAGGTCGAGCCCGATGCCGATCTCGGCGATGTTGCCAAAGCGCTTGGAAAGGATGGGGTGAAAACCGAGCGACGGAAGTGTGTTTCGCCCGGCGTCGCCGATGCTGTTGTGTTCACGGACCCGAAGGGAACGCAGGTCGAGATTTTCTCCGACTACACGTTCGCCAAGGATGACGGACGCACCGCAGGCATCATGCCGCTCAAGCTCGGCCATGTCGCCTACCGGGTCGACGACGTGCAGAAGACCGTCAAATTCTACTGCGACGTGCTCGGCTTTCGCGTCTCCGATTGGCGCGACGACACATTCGCGTTCCTGCGCTGCAACACCGACCACCATACGGTCAATTTCGTTTACGATGCCGAGCCGCAACTCCATCATATCGCCTTCGAGGTCAAGGACTGGGCCGAAATCCAACGGGCTGCCGAGACGCTGGCCCGCCATGACATTCATCTCGTCTGGGGTCCGGGCCGCCACATTATCGGCCACAATATCGCGATCTATCATCGCAACTCCGACAAAGTACGTGTCGAGTTCTTCTGCGAGATGGATCAGATGAAGGACGAGACGCTCGGCTATTTCGACCCGCGGCCGTGGCACCAGGATCGGCCGCAGCGGCCGAAAGTGTGGGGCCCGGAAACGCTGCGAAATTATTGGGGCTATGGCTCGGAACGGATCATTCGCGGCTACCAGACCATCGAGTAGGTGGTCAAGAAAGGCACTCCGGATGCGTGTCCTCAGCTCGATATTGCTTGCCGCCGTTATATTTTCCGCTGCCGTGGCGCGCGCTGATGACGTGCAAACGACTAATCTGACAGGGCACGAACCGCCGGACATTCGCAGCGTCAAGGACGATCCAATCGGCCGCATGATCAAATATGGGCATGCGCTTTTTACCGATACGGCAAAGGAGATCGGGCCGGCAGCGATGGACCCGGCGAAGCGCTATGCCGGCAACAATCTCACCTGCCAGAATTGCCATTTGCAGGGCGGCACGCAGGTCTATGCGATGCCCATGACGGGAGTCTGGGGCGAATTTCCGCAATATCGAGGACGGGAAGGCGAAGTTGGCACGCTGGAAGACCGCATCAACGGCTGCATGGAGCGCAGCATGAACGGTCGCGCCCTGCCGCTCAATGGCCGCGAGATGAAAGCGTTTCTTGCCTACATGAAGTGGCTGTCCACGGGCATTCCGGACGGAGCGAAGCTTGTCGGTGCCGGCACGCTGGCGATCAAGGATCCGAACCGCGCCGCAAATCCCGAACATGGCGCGCAGGTTTACGCGCAGAATTGCGCCGTCTGTCATGGGCCGAACGGGCAGGGACAGCGCAATGCCGCCGGCGCCGGTTATCAATTTCCGCCGCTATGGGGACCCGATAGCTATAACGACGGCGCCGGCATGGCGCGGCTGCTCGGCGCCGCGGCGTTCATTCAGCACAACATGCCGCTCGGGACGACATTCAGCGCCCCGGTCCTAAGCGACGACGACGCCTATGACGTTGCCGGTTTCGTCGACAGCCAGACGCGCCCGCAAAGAGCAAACCTGGACAAGGATTTTCCTAACCGCTTGCAGAAGCCGGTCGACACGCCATACGGACCCTATGCGGATGGCTTCAGCCAAGAGCAGCACAAGCTCGGCCCTTACGGACCGATCCGCGCAAAAATCAAGGAGCTGACGGCGCAGGCCGGGCAGGGCAAGTGACAACACGGAGCCGTGATCGTCGCACCGCGGTCGTTTGTGGCGATTGTGATTGGCGCGGCATCGACCGATTGCTTTAGAAACCCCATGTTAGACGGCCGCGTCGTGCGGCATTTGACAGGATTGGAGAGCGATATGGCTGGCGAGCGAAAGATCCTTGGTGCTTTGCTGTTGGTCGCGATTATCGGTCTCGGCGCAACCTGGGCGCGGGCTGAGGAGCCGGCGGTCGTTATTCCTCCTCCAGCACTCGATGAGACCGCCCCCGCGGGCGGCGGAACGCAGACCGTGGTTCTCGCCGGCGGCTGCTTTTGGGGCGTGCAGGCCGTGTTCCAGCACACCAAGGGGGTCACCAACGCGGTCTCGGGCTACGCTGGCGGCCAGAAGGATACGGCGCATTACGAGATGGTCGGCACCGGGCGCACCGGGCACGCGGAATCGGTCGAGGTTACGTTCGATCCCCACCAGATCACTTACGGCAAGATTTTGCAGATCTATTTCTCGGTGGCGCACAATCCGACCGAGCTGAATTTCCAGGGGCCGGATCACGGCACGCAGTACCGCTCCGACATCTTCTACGCCAATGACGAGCAGAAGCGGGTTGCCGAGGCCTATATCGCGCAACTCGACAAGGCCCATGTGTTCCGTGCGCCGATCGTTACCAAGCTTGAGGCATTGTCGGGCTTCTATCCGGCTGAGGCCTATCACCAGGATTTTGCGGTTTTGCACCCGAGCTACCCCTACATCGTCTTCAATGACGCGCCGAAGGTGGAAAACCTGAAGCGAATTTTCGCGGACGTGTATCGGGACACGCCGGTGACCGTGATGGCCGCGAACAAGCCGACCCAATAAGTCTGCTCGGCGTCGCAGCGGAGACTTGAGAAGAGCGTCAAGTCCCGCTGCACTGCACAAAAAAATCAAACGGCTGGCGAGGTGGCCCGCCACCTGGCGTCTTTTGCCATTGCTCAACCCCTGAAGTATCGTTGTTCTGGAGACGGGTCGTTCAGAATCCCGTCCCGACGAACGAGAAAACTCTGGGGAGAGATCGAATGGCTGTCGCAACAACAATCGGAGCGTTGCCCGAGGCTGAACATAGCGCGCAACTTCGCAAGGCTGTTATCGCCTCGACCGTCGGTACCGCAATCGAGTGGTACGACTTCTTCCTCTACGGCACCGCGGCCGGTCTGGTCTTCGGCAAGCTCTACTTCCCCAACCAAGACGCATTGACGGCGACACTGCTTGCGTTCGGAACCTACTTCATCGGCTTTGCCGCCAGGCCCATTGGCGCTGCGATCTTCGGTCATTACGGTGACCGTATCGGCCGCAAGGCAACGCTGATCGCTACACTGCTGTGCATGGGTCTCGCGACCTTTGCTATCGCCTTTGTGCCGACCTCGGCGTCGATCGGCATCTGGGGTGCGGTGATCCTGACTGTTTTGCGCGCGATCCAAGGGATCGGCGTCGGTGGCGAGTGGGGCGGCTCGGTGCTGCTGGCTATGGAATGGTCGCGCACCCACGGTCAGCGCGGACTGGTGGCGTCGTGGCCGCAGTTCGGCGTTCCCTGCGGACTGCTGTTGTCGACGCTCGCGGTAATCGCATTCAGCGCATGGTCCGGCGCCGACTTCCTGACCTGGGGCTGGCGCGTACCGTTCGCGCTTTCGATCATCCTGGTCGGCATCGGCCTGTGGATCCGGCTCGGCATTCTGGAGACGCCGGTGTTCCAGAAACTTCTGGATGACAACAAGATCGAGAACGCGCCGATCGTCGAAGTGATCAGAAAACAGCCGAAGGAGATCATCCTCTCAGCCCTGCTCCGGATGTCGGAGCAAGCGCCGTTCTACATCTTTACCGCGTTCGTCTTCGCCTATGCGGTCGGCACGTTGAAGTTTTCGCGGGACTTTATTCTCGGCGCCGTGATGGTGGCGGCCTGCGTCTCATTCATTACCATCCCGCTCTCCGGCCATATCTCGGACCGCATCGGTCGCAAGAAA
>DATJYT010000395.1:0-2007 GCA_035499475.1 Xanthobacteraceae bacterium
CAGGCGAGCGCGCCCGACAGCGGACGGGTCGGCGCAAGCCGGCTTGATCCGTGGCGCGCCGCCGTGCCCGCTGGCACGGCACACGAAACACTGCGTCTGTCGGCGTTCCGCTTCCTTCTTGTTTCACCTCTCCCCGCGTGCGGGGAGAGGTCGAGTGCAGCGAAGCGAACGAGGGTGAGGGGGCGCTGACGCGAGTCTGAGCTTTGCAGATAAGCGCTGAGCCCAGCGGTGCCGCCCCCTCACCCCACCCTCTCTCCCCGCACGGCGGGGAGAGGGAGTGCGTGGCGTGCCCGTCGAGGCCGGACGGATCGGCTTGCAATTGCGGGCCGCGATTGCAGCCGCGCGGGCACGGCGCTGACGACAGGCCCTCATCGGCGCGCTGCGCGCGCCGCCTCTCCCGGGAACGGGAGAGGGAGGACGCGCTACACGTTGAACAGCTTTTCGGCGTTGCCGTGCGCGATCCGCTCGCGATCGGCGGCGCTGACGGGAAGGTTTTCCAGAAAGGCGCGCGCCTTCGTCATCGAGCCGTAGGGATAATCGACCGAGAACATGATGCGCTCGACGCCGACTTCGAGAAGAAGATCGAGGAACGCCGCCGGGAAATTGAAGCCGGCGAAGGTGTAGTGGACGTTCTCGCGCAGATAGGCGCCGACCGGGCGCTGCAGCTTGGTCAGCGCCGTCGGGAAATTGTTGTCGAGCCGCTGCAGCATGAACGGCAGTCCCTCGCCGAGGTGACCGATCACGATCTGCAATTTCGGATGGCGGTCGAACACACCGCCGAGAATCAGGCGAATGACATGGATCGCGGTTTCGATATGCCAGCCCCAGCCCGAGGCCGAGAACACGTAGCTGACTTGCGGCGCGAAGCCGCCGTAGAGCGCGTCGATCGCCGGCTGCGGCGGCCGCGTCGGGTGCAGGTAGATCGGCACGTTGAGCGCCTCGGCGCGCTCGAAGATCGGCCAATAGAACGTGTCGTCGAGATAGCGGCCGCGGTTGTGGCCGTTGATGATCGCGCCCTTGAAGCCTTGCCGGACGCGGCGTTCGAGCTCGTCGGCGGCCATGTCGGGCGCCGCCGTCGGCAGCGCGGCCAAGCCGGCAAAGCGCGTCGGATGCTGCTTCACTGCGGCGGCGAGAAAGTCGTTCGCTTCGCGCGCCGTCTCGATGGCCGCCGCGGCTTCCTGCTGCTCGGTGCCGGGAAATTGCAGCGACAGCACCTGCATATCGATACCGGCGGCGTCCATCTCGGCGAGCCGGCCGGCGCCGACGTCGCGAAGCTGGTCGTAGATCTGGGCGAAGCGGCCGCCCATCTTCATCGCGTGGTCCTTGAATTCCCGGCCGGGACCGTCGAAGAAGGTCGGGCTGGCGAAATGTTCTTCGAGTGTGATGGTTCGCATCGTCGTTCCTTATGCTGCACCGCCGGGCGGGTTTCGCGTCGCTCGACCGGTCCGGCATTTGCTCATAGCAAAGCGAACGTTCGGCACAAAGGCGCCATCCGTACCGGCAGATCGCGTTATCCAAAGCGTCCGACATTTTTCTGGATGACGCCGCGCGAATCTGCAACTAAGCGCGGACGATGTCGCGCTATTTCCGCATTGGGCGTTCGCATACCGGCCTCGGCATGTTTGCCATCAAGCCGATCAAACGCGGCGCCTATATCGCCACCTATCGCGGTCCGCGCATTCCTGACGAAGAGGCCGAGCGGCGCGAAGCCCGCGGCGCAAGCTATATGTTCGAGCTGACCAAGAAGGTGACCATCGACGGCTCACCGCGTTACAACATCGCGCGCTACATCAACCATTCGTGCCGGCCGAACGCGAGGCCGGTGAGCCGCAACGGCGGCATCGTCATCGTAGCGGATCGGCGCATCGAACCCGAGGAGGAAATCACCTATCACTACGGCGATCAGTATTTTGAGTACTTCATCGAGGCCGGTGGCTGCCGCTGCGCAGCCTGCCGCAAGAAGCGCGCCCGCAAGCGCGCCAAGCAACGGGCGCTCGCGGCGGCACG
>DATJYT010000396.1:0-7493 GCA_035499475.1 Xanthobacteraceae bacterium
GCCGCCCTCGCGCAGCCAGGGCAGTTGCGCGGAGAGGTCGACAAAACTTTCCGCGACCACATGGATGACGAGGCCGGCGCGTTGCAGGCGGCCGCGCACGGCGAGGAAGCGCGCCGTCATCACGGTGCGGCGGTTTTTTTCGAAGACTTTCGGCCAGACGATGACGTTAGCGATGTCGCTTTCGTCTTCCAGCGTCATGAATACGACGCCCTGCGCCGTGCCCGGCCGCTGCCGGATCAGCACGAGGCCGGCGACCATGACCGTCGAATCCGGCTGCAAGGCATCGCTGCGCAGCGTGGTGTTGCGGACGGCGCCGAGTGCGGTCAGGCGCTCGCGGAAGAAGCACACCGGATGCGCCTTCAGCGACAGGCCGGTGGCGACGTAATCCTCGACCACATGCTCGCCGAGCGGCATGGCGGGGAGCGCGACCGGTTGTTCCGGGAAAAGTTCCTCGCTCATGTGCGGCGCCAAGAGCGGCAGCGCGCCGTCGGCCGGAGCATCAGCGGCCGAGCGGCGCGCCGGCCGCGCGCCGATCATGTCGAGCCGCCGCGCCGCCCACAGCGCCGCGCGCCGGTCGAGCCCGAGCGAGCGGAAGGCGTCGGCCTCCGCCAGCCGCTCGATGGTGAAGCGCGATACCCCGGCGATGGCTGCCAGCCGCTCGATCGAGGAAAAGCCGTTGCCGCGCGCGGCGATGAGTTTTTTCAGTTCGTCTTCGTTAAGCCCGTGGATGAGACGAAAACCGAGCCGCACCGCATGGCTTTCTTCTTTGCTTCCTTCGCGTGCGGGAGAGGATGGAGCGGGGGCGCCCGGCTCAAGCGTGCAATCCCAATCGCTGAAATTGACGTCGGCGGGACGGATCTCGACGCCGTGCTGGCGCGCATCGCGCACGAGCTGCGCCGGCTGATAAAATCCCATCGGCTGGCTGTTGAGGATTGAGGCGCAGAATACATCGGGATAGCGGCACTTGATCCATGCCGAGGCATAGACCAGGAGTGCGAAGCTCGCCGCATGGCTTTCGGGGAAGCCGTATTCGCCGAAGCCTTCGATCTGGCTGAAGCAATGTTCGGCGAAGCCGCGGTCGTAACCGCGCGACGCCATGCCGTCGATGAACTTGTCGCGAAACAGATGAACGGTGCCGTTGTGGCGGAAGGTCGCCATGGCGCGGCGCAAGCCGTCGGCTTCGTCGGGCGTGAATTTTGCCGCCGTGATGGCGATCTGCATCGCCTGTTCCTGGAACAGCGGCACGCCGAGCGTCCGTTTGAGGACGTCTTTCAGTTCATCCGCCGCTCCATGGTCCGGATGCGGAGAGGGATAATGCTCCTTATCGATGCCGTCGCGCCGGCGCAGATAGGGATGCACCATGTCGCCCTGGATCGGCCCCGGCCGCACGATCGCGACTTCGATGACGAGATCGTAGAAGCATTTCGGCTTCAAGCGCGGCAGCATCGACATCTGTGCGCGGCTTTCGACCTGGAACACGCCGACCGAATCGGCGCGCGACAGCATCGCGTAGACCGCGGGGTCATCCTGCGGCAGCGTCGCCAGCGCGTCATCGCGGCCGTAATGCTTGTTGAGGAGATCGAGTCCGCGCCGCAGGCAGCTCAGCATGCCGAGCGCGAGCACGTCGACTTTCATCAGGTTAAGGGTGTCGATGTCGTCCTTGTCCCATTCGATGAAGGTGCGCTCGGCCATGGCGGCATTGGCGATGGGCACCGTCTCGTCGAGCCGTTCACGGGTGAGCACGAAACCGCCGACATGCTGGGACAGATGACGCGGAAAGCCGGTCAGATCGTTGGCGAGCGCGACGGCTTGGCGGATCGCCGGATTGGCGGGGTCGAGCCCGGCTTGGCGGATGTGACCGTCCGGCAATTCGTTGCCGTAGCCCCACACCGTTTTGGCGAGCGCTGCGGTGACATCCTCGGTCAATCCCATGGCTTTGCCGACTTCGCGGATGGCGCGGCGGGAGCGGTAGTGCACGACGGTTGCGCAGATCGCCGCGCGATGGCGGCCGTAGCGCCGGTAAATGTATTGAATCACTTCCTCGCGCCGCTCGTGCTCGAAATCGACGTCGATATCGGGCGGCTCGCCGCGGTTTTCGGAAATGAAACGGGCGAACAGAAGCTTGGTCTCGTTGGGATTTACCGAAGTGATGCCGAGGCAATAGCAGACCGCGCTGTTGGCGGCTGAACCGCGGCCTTGGCAAAGGATTTCCTTACTGCGCGCAAAGGCGACGACATCGTGAACGGTGAGAAAATAGCGTGCATAGTCAAGCTTCGCGATCAGCGCGAACTCGTCATGAAGTCGTTGTTTGACGTCATCGGGGATTCCATGCGGATATTTATCTTTCGGATAACGGTCTTGCGCTCCGGACCACGTTAAATCTTCAAGATGCTGCTGGGCGGTCTTGCCGGGCGGCACCGGCTCGTCGGGATATTCGTATTTCAGATCGTCGAGGGAGAAGCTGCAGGCGTTGGCGATCTCGACGGTGCGGGCGATGGCATCAGGGAAATTCGCGAACAGCCGCGCCATCTCCGCCGGCTCTTTGAGATGCCGCTCGGCATTGACGGCAAGCCGCAAGCCCGCTTCGGCGATGGTGCATTTTTCGCGGATGCAGGTGACGACGTCGAGGAGCGGCCGGCGCTCCGGCGCGTGATAATAAACGTCGTTGACGGCGACGAGCGGCGCATCGAGTTGCTCGCCGAGTTCGGCGAGAAGGCCAAGCCGGCGCGGCTCGTCGCCGCGATGATGGTGAACGCCGGCGAGAAACGTGCGGCCGGGTGCGGTGTGCGCCAAGGCGGCGAGGCGAGCGGGCACCTCAGGACGACGGTCCACGCTCAGCGTCAGCGGCGGCATCGCGATGAAAATCTGGCCTTCGCTCGCGCCAAGAATGTCTTCAAAGGTCAGGTGACATTCGCCCTTGCTCGCCTTGAGATTGCCTTGGCTCAAAAGCCGGCAGAGACGTCCGTAAGCCTGACGATCCGTCGGGTAGGCAATGACGTCGAAGCCATCGACGGTGAGGAGACGCGTGCCGACGACGAGCTTGATGCTTTTTCTTTTTTTCCATTCGTGGAAGGCGCGCACCACGCCGGCAAAGCTGTTGCGGTCGGCGATGCCGATGGCGGCAAGCCCAAGCTCGTCGGCGCGCGCCACCATCTCCTGCGGGTGCGAGGCGCCGCGCAGGAAAGAAAAGTTGGTGGTCACGGCGAGTTCGGCGTAGCGCATGGGGAATTCTTCACGCAAACAGCCCATGAACGAACCAGCGCGCCTCCGCGGTCTCGCGGCCGTAGAGGCCTTCGCGGAAAAGCCAGAAGCGGTGGCCGCTGTCGTCCTCGACGAGGTAATAGTCGCGGGTGAGATGCTGCGTGCGGTGGCGCCACCATTCGGCGGCAATACGTTCCGGCCCTTGAGCGTTTCTGATGTCGTAAGTCACGCCGCGCCAGCAAAAGCGCCGGGGCGGCCCGTCGGGCACGAGCGCCATGACCTCGTCGGCCGGCTCGGCTTTCGGCAGCAGCAGGAGCGGGCGCGTTGTTTGCTCCGGCACAGGCCACGATGGCGCTTCGCCGTCGAAAGGCGTCAGCATTTCGGCGCGCTCGGGAAGATGACTGGCCACCGGCGCGAAGCCGCGCACGCTGTGCGGACCGAGACGCTGGCGCAGCTTGTCGATCAGGGCGGCGCAACGTTCCGTGCGATCGGCGTCCTCGCCGCATGACGCAAGCTCCGTTTGCCGCGCTTGCATGCGTTCGACGCGGGTGACGGCAAGGCCGACCGCTTCAAAGCCGAAGCCTGCGTCCTGGGTCGCCGCCAGCGCTTCGAGCTTGAGCTCGATGAGCCGCGTCACATGGGAAACGTCGCGCGTTGGCAGCGTCAGCGCGATATCGACGGTCTCGACCGCGCCGTCGACATGGAACAGGCAAAGCCGCAGCGCCCGCGCGCCCGCATCATCACGATCGAGCACATGCGCCAGGGTCCGCATGAGGCGGCCGGCCAAAGCGACGATCGCCTCCTGGGTGAAGATCGGCTCCAGCAGATAACGCACGCTGTGATAAACCGGCGGCGCGATGACGGGCACGAGCGGCTCGTCGATGCGGCCGAGCGCCTGATCGACGCGCCGCAGCAATGCGGCCGGAAAACGCGCGGCGAACGGCGCGCGCGGCTTGTCGAGCAGCGAGCCGACGGTTTTGAAGCCGAGTCGGCGCAGCGTCGCGCGGGTTTCCGGCGCGAGTCGCAGCGCTTCGATCGGCAATGGCGCAAGCGCCAAGGCCTCCTCGCCCGTCGGCAGGACAAATAACGGCTTGGCGTGAAAGTGCGACAGCGCCCAGGCGGCGCCGGACGTTGAGGCAACCGCGAGCCGCGCCGGCAGGCCGAAATTCTTTTCGAGCCGCAAGGCAAGATCGGCGATGAGCCTTTCCTCGCCGCCGAAGAGATGCGCCGCGCCTTCGATGTCGAGGAAAAAGCCGTCGGCGCCGTTCGCCTCGTCCCATGGCGAGGCGGTCGGCGTGTAGCGCGTCGCCCATAGCGTGAGCCGCCGCAGCGCGACGTCGGCGGCAACGGTATCGACGGCGCGCACCTGCAAGAGCCCTGTTTTCGCGCGCGCGTCGGCCACCAGATCGCCGACGGCAAGGCCCACGTCCTCGGCCGCTTCGTTCAATGCGGCGATGCGCGGGCCGCCGGAGGCGGTGACGGCCAGGACGAACGGCGCGGCGGGATCAACCGGCTCGCCGGAGGGATTTTTCCGTTGCGCGGCGAGAAAGTGCTGGATCGGCCAGCGCGGCAGCCAGGCTGAAACGATGCGCGACATGATCGTACTCCACTACCCATTCGCCCGGCCGTCCGTTGCGGCAGCGTTCAAGTTGCAGATGCCACCGCGGACGCGTGATCAGGCCGAAGCGATCACGCGCGGCTTTCGCGGTGCCAACGCGCCAGCGCGTCGCCGCGGCGCTGGCCCATCCTTCGCCGCGGCCGGGCGGCGCCGGCCGCAGCAGCAACAACGGCAGGCCCGCATCGGTGGCGGCGAGATGCAGCCTTTGACTCGATTTGAGATCGAGCTTGTCGATCACGGCGGCGACCGCCTGGGGGGCGCCGGAACGCAACGCCTCCTCGATCGTCCACAGTGTTTCCCTGCGATGCGCGGTCTCGACCAGGATCAGCCGGGCCGGATCGAAACCCAGCGCGGCGAGGCCGTGGCCGGACAGACGGCCATGTTGACGGTGCCCATAGGCCGGAACTGCGAAAAGAATTTTTCTCCGCCCTTGGGGGGGAAGCGAGGAAAGACGGGTCAGAATCGCCGCGATGAAGCCCAAGGCGGCGCTCCGGCAGGCTTCACTGTCTGGCACGACCTCATGCAGCGCCCCGCAGGCAAGGCCGCCTTCCGGCAGATGGGAATCGACCGCGGCAAGGCCGAAGGGTAGCGCTGTGCGCAAGCCTTCGAGCCCGGGCATCAGCCGGCGGAGTTCTTCCATAACGGCGGCGCGATTTCGCGCCACGACAAGGGCGGAAGGCTCGGTCATGAGCATGTGCAGAGCCAGTGTATGTTCTCTGTATGTTCTAAGTCGCAGAGACTAGAACATAATAGGAACATTGCCAAGCGGCTCTCGTGTCCGTCCGGCGAAAATCGGCTAAGCCTTTGCACTCACTGAACGTCTTGATGGCGCACAGCCGATGGCGCATACGTCTGGCGCGCCGCCAGCGCGCTCTCGCGGACACGCCCAACCAAAGGTGCACCATGCCCGAAGCCGACAAGGAAGGGGAACGCTACTCCCTCGATCAGCCGCAGCGGACGCCGGGCTTTTTCCTCAAGGGCTCGCACCAGCTCGACTGGGGCATGAAGAACCGCATGGCGCGGGTATTCGATCCGGCCTCGGGCCGCACCGTGATGCTCGCGGTCGATCACGGCTATTTCCAGGGCCCGACCACCGGCCTCGAGCGCATCGATCTCTCCATCGTGCCATTGTTGCCGTCGTGCGATGCGCTGTTCTGCACGCGCGGCATTCTGCGCTCGCTCATTCCGGCGGAATGCCAAAAGCCGATGGTGCTGCGCGCCAGCGGCGGGCCGAGCATCCTGCGCGAGGAACTGTCCGACGAACAGATCGCCATGGACATGGATGACGCGGTGCGGTTGAACGCCGCCGGCGTCGGCATCCAGGTGTTCATCGGCGGCGAGCACGAAACGCGCTCGGTGCACAACATGACGAAGCTCGTCGATGCGGGTCTGCGCGCCGGCGTTCCGGTCATGGGCATTACCGCCGTCGGCAAGGCGATGGTGCGCGACGCCAAATATTTCCGGCTCGCCTGCCGCATCATTGCCGAGCTCGGCGCGCAATACGTCAAGACCTATTACGTCGAGGAGGATTTCGAGACTGTCACGGCTTCGTGCCCGGTGCCGATCGTGATGGCGGGCGGCAAGAAGCTCCCCGAGCTCGATGCGCTGACCATGGCCTACAACGCCGTCCAGCAGGGCGCCTCCGGCGTCGACATGGGCCGCAACATTTTCCAATCCGATGCGCCGAAGGCGATGATCGCGGCAGTCTCGGCCGTCGTGCACAAGAACATGAAGCCGAAGGATGCCTTCGATCTGTTCAACACGCTCAAGGCGAAAAGCGACGGTATTGCCGTGGCGGCGGAATAACCGTCCGCCGCTCGGAGTCACTCCGCTTCGACATTGAGCGCCGAAACCACCTCGTCCTCGATCAGCTTCCAGACGTCGTCCACGTATTTGAGAAATTCCGGGCTGCGCTTGAGTGCGAGCTCGCGCGGCCGCGCGAACGGGATGCGGATGTCGGCGGTGAGTCGTCCCGGCCGATAGGAGAACACCAGGACGCGGTCGGCGAGGTAGATCGCCTCGTCGATCTGATGGGTGATGAAGAGCACGGTTTTTCGGCGCTCGCCCCAGATTTTCAGGAGCTCGCGCTGCATGATCTCGCGGGTCTGCGCGTCGAGCGCGGCGAACGGCTCGTCCATCAGCAGCACCTGCGGATCGATGGCGAGCGCGCGGGCGAGATTGACGCGCTGACGCATGCCGCCCGACAGTTCGCTCGGATAGTGCTGCTCGAAGCCGCCGAGCCCGACCAGCTTGATCAGCGCCTCGGCGGCCGGCCTGGTCTTGGCAAAGCTCTCGCCGCGCACTTCGAGCCCGAACAGCACGTTGTGCATCACCGTGCGCCACGGCAGCAGCGCATCGTTCTGGAATACGAAGCCGCGATCCGGTCCCGGCCGCCTGACGATCTTGCCGTCGATGCGCACTTCACCCTCTTCGGCGGGAAGCAGGCCCGCGATGCAGCGGATGAACGTCGTCTTGCCGCAGCCCGAAGCACCGACCAGGCAGACGAATTCGCCGTCGGCGACCGACACGGTGACGGCGTCGAGCACTTTGCGGATGTCGCCGTCGCGACCGTAGAAATACTTGGAAAGACCTTGGACTTCGAGCTTCGCGGTCACGCATTTCTCTTTATCTATTGCGACCAGTTCCGCAAGCTTTCGCTTGCCTTGCGCTCCAA
>DATJYT010000397.1:0-10918 GCA_035499475.1 Xanthobacteraceae bacterium
CCGCCCAGCGTCGTGTCTTTGAGGGCGCGGCGATTACCGAGCTGGTTCGAGCTCTCCATGCGCAGAAATTCCTCGACCGCGGTTTCGATGAGGTCGGGATGGCGGCGCAATTCGCTCGTGGCGACGGGATGACGGATGAGGAGATCGACCGCGTTGCCGATCAGGTTCGTGGTCGTCTCGTGTCCGGCATTGAGCAGAAAGATGCAGTTGTGAATGAGCTCGAGCTTTGAGAGCTGCTCGCCGTCCTGAGCGGGAGTGGCGTAGGCGCTGGCCCCGATCAGCTTGGACAGAATTTCCGCGGGATCGCTGGCGTCGTTTCGCAGCCGGTCGGTGACGATGTGGTCAAGATAGTCTTTGAACTCCGCGACGGCCCCGACGCCGGTCGCGAACTGCTCATCGCTGAGCGCCGGCTCGAGCGCGCCCAGGATCGCCAGCGACCAGTCACGCAGCGGCGCGCGCTCGCCTTGCGGAATGCCCAGCATGTCGCCGATAAGCTGAATGGGGATTGCGGCGGCGAAGTCCGCGATGAGGTCGATTTCGCCGCGTCGCGCCGCAGCTTCGAGGAGACGATCGACGAGGGTCTCGATCCGCGCCTGCAGTTCCCGCAAGGCGCGCGGCGTGAATGCGGGCGCCAGGAGTTTTCTCACGCGCGTGTGATAGGGCGGATCGTTGAACACCAAGCTTGTGGTGTGGTGCTCGTAGAGCAGGCTGTCGGCGAAATTGGGCCGAAAGTCGAGTTTCTTGTCCGAACTCCAGGTGTCCGTATCGCGATAGACCGCAAGGCAATCCTGATAGCGCGTGAGAAAATAGGACCCGTCCGGCATGCGGTGGATCGGGTCGGTTTCGCGCAACGCCCGATAGGTCGGATACGGATCGGCAAGAAACGCCGCATCCAGCTTGCGCAGATCGAAACCGCCCGCCGCCGCGTGTGTCCCGCGATCCTGGTTTGACGCGTCACTCACGGCGAGCGGCGCAGTTCCGTCATTACTGCTTGGCCAGCGAACAAGCGGGATCCGGCGGGCCGAACGCCTGCTCGCCCGGGATGTGCGCGAGGATCTGATAATAGTCCCACGGATATTTGGAATCCTCGGGCTTCTTCACCTGCACCAGGACGAGGTCGTGGACCATCAGCCCGTCGGGGCGCAGATGGCCGTTGCGGGCGAAGAAATCCTCGACCGGCATGTCGCGCATTTTCGCCGCGACCTTGAGCGGATCGTCGGTGCCAGCCGCGGCGATCGCCTTGAGATAATGGATGACCGAGGAATAGACGCCGGCCTGCCACATGGTCGGCATGCGGTTGATCTTGGCGAAGAACTTTTTCGACCATTCTCGGGTCTTGTCGTCCATGTCCCAGTAGAACGAGGTGGTCAGCACCAGGCCCTGCGCGGCCTTGAGCCCCAGCGCATTGACGTCGGTGATCAGCACCAGCAAGCCGGCCATCTGCTGGCCGCCTTGGAAGACGCCGAACTCGCCGCCGAGCTTGATGGCGTTGATATTGTCGGGCGGGCCGCTGGCGAGCCCGATGATCTTGGCTTTCGAGGCCTGCGCCTGGAGAATGAATGACGAGAGATCGGGCGTCGCGAACGGATGGCGCACCGCGCCCACCACCTTGCCGCCGTTCTTCACGATCACCTCGGAAGCGTCGTGCTCGAGCGAATGACCGAAGGCGTAGTCGGCGGTCAGGAAGAACCAGGTACTGCCGCCGCGCTTGACCACCTCCTGCGCGGTGCCGACCGCGAGCGCGTGGGTGTCGAACACCCATTGCATGGTGTAGGGCGAGCAGAACTTGCCGTGGAAATCGGCGGTTCCGGTCGAGTGCGTGATGAAGAGCTTCTTGCGTTCGTTGGCGACGGTCTGCACCGCGAGGCCGACGGCGGAGACCGGCACGTCGACGATCAAGTCCACCTGATCGCGGTCATACCATTGCCGCGCAATGCCGGCGGCGATGTCGGGTTTGATCTGGTGATCGGCGGAGATCACCGTAATGGGCTTGCCGAGCACCTTGCCGCCGAAGTCTTCGACGGCCATCTGCGCGGCCGCGACCGAGCCCGGACCGGTCGCCGTTGCGGCGGGTCCGGACAGGTCGGTCAGCACGCCGATCTTGACCACGTCGTCAGAGACTTGCGCTTGGGCGGCCCCGCTCGCCAAAGCGAGCGCGCACAGCGCCACGAACGAAATGCGTTGCATCACGATCCTCCCAGGTTCGCACAGTCATTGTTGTTGGTGCGATAGCGTATCTCCTTACGGCAGCAAGATGCAAAGTTTGGGACGGCACGGTATGGTCGCCCCGTGCCGCGTTTCGATCACGATGGGGTGGAGATCGCTTTCCTCGACGAAGGGGAGGGTGAGCCGATCGTGCTCATTCACGGCTTCGCCTCCAACAAGGAGGTGAACTGGGTCTATCCGGGCTGGGTGACGACGCTGACCCGCGCCGGGCGGCGGGTCATCGCGCTCGACAATCGCGGCCACGGCGAATCCGCCAAGCTTTACGATCCGGCCGCCTACCATAGCGCCATCATGGCGGACGATGCGCGAGCGCTGCTCGACCACCTCGGCTTGGCGCGCGCCGACGTGATGGGCTACTCCATGGGCGCGCGCAACACCGCGTTTCTCGTGCTGGCGCAGCCCGAGCGCGTGCGCTCCGCCGTGCTCGGCGGACTTGGCATTCACCTAGTCGAAGGCGTCGGCTTGCCGGAAACGATCGCCGACGCACTTGAAGCGCCGTCGCTCGCCGCGGTGTCGGATCCGACCGGCCGAACGTTTCGGTCCTTCGCCGAAACCACGAATTCCGACCTGAGAGCGCTTGCTGCCTGCATTCGCGGTTCGCGGCAGACCCTAAGCCGCGCTGAGCTTGGCCGCGTCGCCGTACCGCTTCTGGTTGCCGTCGGCACCAAGGACACGGTGGCCGGTTCGCCCGATGCGCTTGCGGCGCTGATCCCACGCGCGCAGTCGCTCGCGATCCCCGGCCGCGATCACATGCTGGCCGTCGGTGACAAGATTTTTAAGGCCGGCGTGCTGTCGTTTCTTCACGGCCGCCCGTAATTCAAGGCTATAAGCCATTGACCGACTTCATGGGCCTGCGACCGAGGCCAATGACCCAATATGACAAGGGGCAACTGGCGACCCTTGGCGTGGGCGCGGCGCCTGCCGATATGATAGAAAGCCGCCGGCATTTTCGCCGCGGTCGGGAGGCAAATTCCATGGCGCAACATAAGGCAAAGCCGGTGCTCGACACGGTCGATCCGGTCTGGGCGCGGGTCCGTCGCGAAGCGGAAGACGTGGTGCGGCGCGAGCCCGAACTGGCGAGCTTCATCTATTCGACCGTCCTGCACCATGACACGCTCGAAACGGCGCTCGTCCATCGTCTGGCGGAGCGGCTCGATCATCCCGCGTTGTCGGGCGAACTGATCCGGCAAGCCTATGCGGATGCGCTCGAGGACAATCCGGAGCTGGGTGATATTTTCCGCGCCGATCTGATGGCGACCGCGGACCGTGATCCGGCGACCCATCGCCTGATCGAGCCGGTGCTCTACTACAAGGGCTTCCACGCCATCGAGACGCATCGGCTCGCGCATTGGCTCTGGAGCAAGAACCGCCGCGATTTTGCGTTGTATCTGCAAAGCCGCGCCTCGGCGGTGTTTCAGTGCGACATCCATCCCGCCGCAAAGATCGGCCGCGGCATCTTTCTCGACCACGCCACCGGCCTCGTCGTCGGCGAGACCGCGGTGATCGAAGATGACGTGTCGATGCTGCATGACGTGACGCTCGGCGGTACCGGCAAGGAGTGGGAGGATCGCCATCCGAAGATCCGCTACGGCGTCTTGATCGGCGCCGGCGCCAAGATCCTGGGCAATATCGAAGTCGGCCATTGCGCGCGCATCGCCGCGGGCTCGGTGGTGATCAACCCGGTGCCGAACAACGTCACGGTGGCGGGCGTGCCGGCCAAGGTGATCGGCGTCGCCGGCTGCCCGGAGCCCGCGCGCAGCATGGATCAGATGTTCAACGACGGCATTTGATCGCGCGATAGCTGTCCCAGCCTCATTGTTGTTGTCCGCGGCGCGTGCTATTCGGCCGCAACAGGAGAAGACGCGCCGTGGACGTTCAAGAAGTCAGGAAACTCGACGCCTATCTGAAGAAGCTGTTCGGCAACGCGCGAATTCGCGTGGTGCCGCGGCCGAAGAAAGAGGATTCCGCCGAAGTCTATGTCGGCGAAGAGTTCATCGGCGTGTTGTTCGTCGACGATGAGGACGACGAGCGCTCCTACAATTTCCAGATGGCGATCCTCGGCAGCGATCTGGAATAGCCGACCGCGGCGACCTTACTTCGGATGCAGTTGCGCCATGAGCCGGTCGAACCCGGCGGCGGCGCCGCGCCAATCGTTTATCCATGCGCGCGGAAAACGCAGCGTCACGTCGGCGCCGTCGACCGCGCGCTCATGAATGCAGGTGCCCGGCACGATGCCGGCCTGCCGCGTGCAACGGGCGTAGAACTGGTCGGCATCGTCGGCGAAATAGACGAGGTCCTCGCCGGCGTAAGGCGTGCCGGCGCGGAACGGCAGGATAGCTAGTCCCTCCGGGCCCAGCGTCGCCTCGCCCTCGACATAGCGCGGGTAAATGGTGCGCAGTCGCTCGGCAGGGGGCAGCAGCTTGCCCAAGGCCGCAATCGTAATGAACAAGCGCTGGGTCGCGTCGGCGGCGGGGCCGCCGTTCTCGCCCTGGCCGGCCGGCAGGTCGGCTACTTTCGTATCCCGGGGCGGCAAGAGCGACGGCCAGAGGAGGGCCAGGTCAACCCGTTCGTGGGGCCCGGGATGACGCTGCACCGCGAAACGGATCGCGGCCGGCGGCACGTCGAATAGCACGCCGGCGACGGTGACGGGCATTTCCGGCGCGTCGAGCGGGACCGAAGCGCTCGGCCAAGTCGGCCATAGCACATAGGCGACGAAGGCCACGGCGCCGACGATCAGCGCGGCGAGAACGCTAAACGGCAGCAGCAGCATGCCGTGCAACCGCCGACGGATGCGATCGTAGAGCCTGCGGTCCTGGGACAAAACGTGTGCGGTCATGGCATCGGGGCCTTTGCGTTAAGGTTTCTCCCCTGACTACGGCACGGTCGTTAACCCTTTCTTAAGCAAGCCGTGGCGGCGCGCCGCATCCTCTGCGATGGCTTTGGACGCAGGAGGTGCCTCGCATGTCCGCAGTCGTGTTGCCTGCGGTCTCGCCCGAGACCATCGATTCATTTTTCGCCCTGGCCTTGGGCTTCGCTGTGGCCGGAATGTGCGCGAGCGGCTATCGCCTGGCCTGGCAGAGTTTCCCGAGCTTCCGGCTGCTTGAAGTCGGGCCGATGGCAGTGCGCTTTGCCGCCATTCCGGTGCTGATGTTCTCGGCGCCGTTCATCATCATGCGCAATACGCTGCGCGGCGTCCGCATCGAGGGGCGCCGTTTCGAGATGGTGATGATCGCGACCGTCATCGCCGGCATCTGGAGCCTGATGTCCGGCACCGTCGTGGTGCTCGCGCTTCAAGCCCTGCTCAGCGTCTGATAGTCATTCCGCGGGCGCCGCTGCGGCGCCGGACATGACGAGGCGCGGATGATCTACGAGCTCGACGACTTGAAGCCGGACTTGCCGGAAGCGGGCCGCTACTGGATCGCGCCGACCGCGACCGTCATCGGCAAGGTGCGGCTCAAGACCGACACCAGCATCTGGTTCGGCGCCGTGCTGCGCGGCGACAACGAGTGGATCGAGCTCGGCGAGCGCTCGCAAATCCAGGACAACGCCACGCTGCACACCGACCCCGGCTTTCCGATTACCATCGGGCCGGATTGCGTGATCGGTCACAACGTCATCCTGCACGGCTGCACCATCGGTCCCAACAGTCTGATCGGCATGGGTGCGATCCTGCTCAACGGCGCGCGTATCGGAGCCAATTGCCTGGTCGGCGCAGGCGCGGTCGTGACCGAGGGCAAGACTTTCCCGGACGGCTCGCTCATCATCGGCGCGCCGGCCCGCGCCCAGCGTCAGCTCGACGACGAGGCAGTCAAGAAAATTGCTGGTGCTGCCGATATTTATGTCCGGCGCTTCAAGCAATACGCCAAAGGCCTAAAGCCGATTGTGAAGTAACAACCGGGTCCCAATTGCCGTCGTTACTTGGCGTCCGCAGTCTCGGGCGCGCCGGGGGCGCCCGGGCTGCCGACGACGCGGACCTTGTCGCCCTGGGCGATGCCGTCGGGCGGGCTTTCAATGACGCGATCCTCGGCGGTGAGGCCGGAGCCGATCTCGACCGACCTGCCGAGATCGCGCGCGATGGTGACCGTCTTGAGGACGACGCGATTGTCGCGGTCCACGGTCGCGATGCGCAATCCGCTGCGATCGAAAATCAAGGCGCTCGCCGGCACGTTGATGGCGACGTCGGGATGCGGCAAGTCGAAACTCACATTGGCGAAGGCGCCGGTCATCAGCTTGCCGTCGGCATTGTCGACGATCAGCAGCATTCGCGTCGTGCCGGAAGCCACGTCGACCGCTTGGGCGGAGGCTTCGACCGTGGCCGGAAATTTCCGTCCCGGATATTCCGGAACCACGATCTGCGCCTTGGTGCCGATGCGGATGTTCGGCACGTAATTCTGCGGCACGTTGACGTAAACGCGCAGCTTGCTCGTCTCCGAAACCACGAATAGCGGCGCACCGCCGCCGCCGGCGTTGATCAGCATGCCGACGTCGGTGCTGCGCGCGGTGACCAGTCCGTCGAACGGTGCGGTGAGACGCTTGAATTGTTCGAGCACGCGCAATCGGTCGAGATTGGCCTGCGCCGATCTGACCAGGCCATCCTTGTTGGAAGCATCCGCCGCCCGTTGATCGAGGTCCTGCTTCGACACGGCGCCGGACGGAAGAAGCTGCTGGCCGCGTTGCAGCGTGGCTTGAGCGAGGGTGGCGTTGGCCTGAGCGCTGGCGAGGGAGGCCTCGGCCTGCATGATTTGCTGATCGAGCTCCGGCGCGTCGATTTCGGCCAGGACGTCGCCCGCTTTCACGTGAGTGCCGATATCGGCTCTCCAGTTCTTCAGATAGCCGCCGACGCGCGCATAGATTTGCGCCTGCGAATAGGCTTCGAGCCGGCCGGGAAGCTCGAAGGTCGTCTTGTGACCGTGGGTGTCCGGCGTTGCGACGGCGACCGTGGGCAACGCCTGGTTTTCCGTCCATTCGCTCAGCTTGGCGTCGGCCATCTTGCGCGTCGTTATGCCCATGACCACGACGATCATGCCGACAGCCAATGCCGAGACGGCTCCAATCCATAGGCCGCGGCGGGTGACGACGGAGGGATTGGGGTCAGGCGACATGCGATTCTCCGCTCGCGGCGAGGCCGCGCTTGGCGCTGCGGCGTTCGTGGAGCATGCTGAAGACGACCGGAACGAACATCAGCGTTGCGGCTGTAGCACAGATAAGGCCGCCGACCACAGCACGGCCAAGTGGTGCGTTTTGCTCGCCGCCCTCGCCGAGGCCGAGCGCCATGGGCGCCATGCCGATGATCATGGCCAAAGCCGTCATCAGCACCGGACGGAAGCGGACAAAGCCCGCCTCGATCGCCGCCGCGACCGGATCGCCGACCTTCTCGAGCTGCTCCCGCGCGAAACTGATGACGAGAACGCTGTTGGCGGTGGCGACGCCCATGCACATGATGGCGCCGGTGAGCGCGGGAACCGACAGCGTGGTGTGCGTCGAAAACAACGTCCACACGATGCCGGCGAGCGCCGCGGGCAGCGCCGTGATGATCACGAACGGGTCGCCCCAGGATTGGAAATTGACCACGATCAAAAGATAGATCAGCACGATCGCGCCGAGCAGGCCGAACAACAGCCCGAAGAAGGCGCTGTTCATGGTCCTGACCTGGCCGAGCAGCACGGCCTGCACGCCCTTCGGCGCGTCGGGAGCGGCTTGGGCGATGACGTTTTGGACGCCCGCCGCCACCGCGCCGAGATCGCGATCCTGCGTGGTGCCGTAGATCTGGACCATGGGCATGATGTTGTACTGCGAATAGACCGCCGGCGCCGTCGCGCGCTTGATGTCGGCGATGGCGCCGAGTGTCTGCGATGGCGCCCCGGGGGCGGTAATCGCCAGGCTCTCGAGCGCGCTCAGCGAATTGATCTGATATTGCGGCGTCTGCATCACGATTGCGTAGTTCACGCCGTTTTCGGGATTCAGCCAGTATGTCGGCGCAACCTGGCTGCTGCCGGCAAGGTTGACGACCATGCTGTTGGTGACGTCGCGCTCGCTGATGCCGACATATTCGGCGCGAGTCCGGTCGACGTCGACGTTGAAGGCCGGGCCGCTGAGCGACTGCTGAATGCGCGCGTCGGCGAGCCCGGGAATGTGCCGCAAGCGCCGCAGCAGGTTTTGCGCATAGCCGTAGTCGGCGTGGAGATCGGGGCCGCGGACCTGCAGGTCGATCGGCGCCGGCGCGCCGAAATTCAGGATCTGGCTGATGATGTCGGCGGGCAGGAACGAGAACGTGACGCCCGGGAAGCGCGGCGGCAGTTCCTCGCGCAACTGGCGCACATAATCCGCCGTCGGCCGATGGTCTTCATTCAGCTTGATCTGAATGTCGCCGTCCTGGGTGCCGATGGTGCCGCTGTTGTTGTAGGTCATATTGATGCCGCTGGTCGGGAAGCCGATATTGTCGACCACCGTCGCGAGCTCTTGCGGCGGAATGATTTGCCGGATGGCCTTCTGGATGTCGGCGAATTGCTGCGCGGTTTCCTCGACGCGGGTGCCGACGCGGGTGCGCGCGTGCATCAGGATCGTGCCGGCATCGACGGTTGGGAAGAAATCGCGGCCCAGATAGGGCGTCAGCGCGAACGAACCGGCTACGAAAACGAGAAAGCCGGTCACGAAGGCGAGCCGGCGCTGCATCGCCATGGTCAAGAGCTCGCGGTAGCCGAGACGGAAGCGTTCGAAGCCGCGCTCGAAGGCGCGCTGCAACCGCACCAGCGGATTGCGCGACGGCGGCAGCGGACCGTCGAGCCCGTGCATGTCGGTATGCGGCGCGTGCTGACGCAACAGATAGTTCGCCATCGTCGGCACCAGCGTGCGCGACAGAATGAACGAGCAGATCATTGCCGACATCACGGCTTCGGCCATCGGCACGAACAGAAAGCGCGCCACGCCGGGCAGGAAAAACATCGGCACGAAGACGATGCAGATGCAGAGCAGCGAGACGAACGCCGGCGTCACGATCTGCGCCGCGCCGTCGAGAATGGCGGTCTCGACCGCTTTGCCCTGTTCGAGGTGGTAGTTGATGTTCTCGATGGTCACCGTCGCGTCGTCGACGAGAATGCCGACGGCAAGGGCGAGCCCACCGAGCGTCATGATGTTGAGGGTTTCGCCCAAAGCCGAAAGCGCCGCGATCGATCCCAGCACCGAGAGCGGGATCGACGTCGCGATGATCAGCGTCGAGCGCCAGCTGCCGAGAAAAATGAGGATCATCAAGCTGGTCAGGGCGGCCGCGATGACGCCTTCGCGGACCACGCCGCTCACCGCGGCCTTGATGAACACCGATTGATCGCCGATCTGCGCGATCTTGAGGTTGCTCGGGAGGATGTCCTTGATCTCGCCGAGCTTCCGCTTGATGCCGTCGATAATGGCGAGAGTCGAGACCGCGCCGTTCTTGAGCACGACCATCAGCACCGATCGGTTGCCTTCGACGTGAACGATATTGGTCTGCGGCGGGTTGCCGTCGCGGACATGGGCCACGTCATGGATGTAGACGATGGCGCCGTTGACGCTCTTGATCGGCAGGTCGCCGAGATCGGCGATGACCGACGGCGCATTGTTGAGCTGGATCGCGTATTCGAACGAGCCGATCTTCTCGGTGCCGACCGGGGTGATCAGGTTCTGCGCCGCGAGAGCGTTGGCGACGTCCTGGCCGGATAGGCCACGGGCCTGCATCGCTTGCGCATCGAGATCGATCTGCACTTGCCGCAGCTTGCCGCCGAAGGGCAACGGGATGGCGGCGCCCGGAACCGTGACGAGCGGCGTTCGCACCGTGGTGAGGCCGAGGTCGGCCAAGGTCTGCTCGGACAGTCCGGACCCCGAAAGCGCGAGCTGGATGATCGGCACCGTCGAGGCGTTGTAGTTGAGAATGAGCGGCGGCGTGGTGTTCGGCGGCATCTGCTTGAGCTGCGTCTGCGAGATCGCGGTGATCTGCGCATTGGCGAGGCGAATGTCGGCGTTCGGTTGAAAGAACACCTTGATGATGCCGAGGCCGTTGTAGGACGACGCTTCGATGTGCTCGATGTCATTGACCGTCGTGGTCAGCGCGCGCTGCGATTGGGTGGTGATGCGCCCCGCCATCTGCTCGGGCGGCAATCCGGTGTACTGCCAGACAATAGCGACGACCGGGATTCGGATGTCGGGAAAGATGTCGACCGGCGTGCGCAATGCCGACAGCGGACCGATGATCAGAATGACCAGAGCGAGAACGACAAAGGTATAGGGCCGCCGCAACGCGATGCGGACAAGAGCGATCATAATTCAGCAGTTCCCCGGTTCGACGATCGGGACGACATCACGTTGGCACGACGCGCTGCTTGAATGACACAGATACCCGCCAGCTCACAATCCTACCGCGTTGCGGCAGACAGCATGTCTGCCATTTTGGTGAAGCTCTGTTGCGGCAAGCTGATGGATTGCAGCGCTTGGCGCGCCGTTCGCGCATCCGGCGAGATGACGCGATGCATGGTTGTTTATTTGGCGGTTATATGCGGCGGCTCGTCCGCGAGCCGACCAGTCAAGACTTTCCGCGCCGGAACGCGGCTCAATTCTCTATGTTTGCGCGCCGGCGTAAATGGGATGCAAAAAAGGTGCGGCCGGCTCTTGGGGGAGAGCCGGCCGCGCGCGAACCCGGTCTGGGGACGGGGAGGGGTGGGGACGT
>DATJYT010000398.1:0-4781 GCA_035499475.1 Xanthobacteraceae bacterium
GTCTCGATTGACGGCATGGAGTTGCAGGACCTCGATTACGTCGATGTCGGCGAGCTGATCGCCCCGCCCGGCGTGGTGCCGGTGGTCATCAAGTCGCTGCTGTTTGCATAGCTCCTTCGCGACCAGCGGTGTAATCTGCGGGTAACCAGCCGCAGTCGGAGGAAACGATGAATATCCGGGAAACCCCGCAATCCGCCATCCAGACAAGCGGGGGAGGGAGGGATGGGGGCCGTTTCGGCATCGATCCCTACCGCGACTGGCTCGCCGCTGAGGGCATTCCGGTGGTCGAGGATTTCGGCGTCTTCCTGTTCGACGTCGAGACCGCGCCGTGGCCGCGTTACGGCGTCAAGGGCGCGGCGGTCCATCTCAAGGGCCGCGGCGACTTCGCCAATATGTTCGTCTTAGAGATCGCGCCCGGCCAATCGACGGCGCCGCAGCAGCATCTCTACGAGGAAGTGGTTTACGTGCTCGAGGGCGCCGGCTCGACCCAGGTCGAGTTCGCCGACGGCACCAGGCGCAGCTTCGAATGGGGCGCCAAGAGCCTGTTCGCCATCCCGCTCAACGCCAGGCACCGGCACTTCAACGGCAGCGGCACCGAGCGCGCGCTTCTCGTCACCACCACCAATCTGCCGATGGTGATGAACGTCTTCCACAACGAAGCCTTCGTGTTCGGCAACGCTTTTGATTTCGGCGAGCGCGCCGGCAAAAAAGAATATTTCGCCGGCGAGGGCGATCTCATCACGGTGCGCCAGGGCAACCACATGTGGGAGACCAATTTCGTTCCCGACCTGACCGCGATCGAGCTGAAAAGCTGGGGCGACCGCGGCGCCGGCGGCACCAACATCATGTTCGTGCTCGCCGACGGCACCATGCACGCGCATATCTCGGAAATGCCGGTCGGCACCTACAAGAAGGGCCACCGGCACGGTCCGAGCTTCCACGTCATGTGCGTGATGGGGCAGGGCTTCTCGCTGCTCTGGTTCGAGCACGAGAAGGATTTCCGCCGCGTCGACTGGAAGCACGGCATGGTCCTGGTGCCGTGCGACCGCCAGTTCCATCAGCATTTCAACACCGGGCCGCAGCCGGCGCGCTATCTCGCGACCGCGGTCGGCGGCTTGCGCTATCCGACCACGTTGGCGAACCGCATTTCGCTGCTTGGTGCCGGCGGTGACGACCTGCCGGCGGTGTCGAAGAGCGTCAAGGAGGGTGGCGACCAGATCGAATACGAGGATCAGGATCCGCGCATCCACCGCATCTGGCTCGAAGAGATGCGCAAGAACGGCGCGCCGCCGAAGATGGAAAAGTTCATCCCGACGCCCGCCGACATGAAGGCGCCGGCCTGATGCGCTCGCGGCTTCCGGGTATCGCGGTTCTTTTCAGCGTCGCGTTTGCGGCGGGTCATGCCGCAGCGGCCGATCAGGCGCTGATCGACGCAGCGAAGAAAGAAGGGCAGGTCGTCTGGTACACGACGCTCATCGTCAACCAGATCATCCGGCCGCTCAAAGACGCCTTTGAGAAGAAGTATCCCGGCGTCACGCTGCAATACTCGCGCGCCGACGATCTCGTGACGTCGGCGAAACTCATCGCCGAAGGGCAAGCCGGCCGGGTGCAGGCCGATATTTTCGACGGCTTAGCCAATATGGCGCCGCTCGAAGAGGCAGGCCTGCTGACGAAGTTCACCGTGCCCAACGCCGACGCCTATCCGGCGCAGTTGCGCTCCAAGGACGGTTACTGGATCACGATGAACATGTACGTGTTCACGCCCGGCATCAATACCAGCTTGCTGCCGAAGGATCAGGCGCCGAAGACGTTCCAGGACCTGCTCGATCCGAAACTCAAGGGCAAGATGGCCTGGAACGGCAGTTCGATGGCGGGCGCCTACGGCTTCGTCGCCAATATCCTAACCACCATGGGCGACGATAAAGGCATGGCCTATCTGCGCGCGCTCGCCAAGCAGCAGGTCGTCAATGTCGAAGCCTCCTCGCGCGCGGTGCTCGATCAGGTGATCGCCGGCGAATACTGGATCAACCTGATGGCGTTCAACCATCACACCGTGATCAGCGCGCGCAAGGGCGCGCCGTGCGATTGGCTCAAGATCGAGCCGGCGCCGGTGATGCTCGATGCGGTGGGTCTCCTCAAGGATGCGCCGCATCCGCACGCCGCGCGCTTGCTGATCGAGTTCCTGCTCTCCGAGGAAGGGCAGAAAATCTTCCAGGCCAACGACTATCTGCCGGCGCTGCCGAGCGTGCCGGCGATGGTCGCCGGGCTGCGGCCGAACGACGGCGGCTTCCAGGCCGACTTCCTGCAGCCGGAATACATCAACCAGCATTTGGCGTCGTGGCAGAAGGTCACGCAGGACCTGTTCCGATGAGCAACGGCGTCGATGTCGATATTTCCTCCCGCGGCGTCGCCACGATTCTGCTCAATCGCCCGGAACGGTCGAATGCGATCGATCAGGCGATGCTGGACGAGTTGGCACGGCAGTTCGCCAAGCTCGCTGCGGACGACCGCACCCGCGTTGTCGTGTTTCGCGGCGCCGGCAAGCACTTCTGCTCCGGCGCCGATCTCGTCGCGCGGGCGAGCGCCGCTGCCGATCCTCCTGCGCAAACGGGCGGGGAGAGGGCGGCGCAAACCTCCATCGCCGACATGCTGGCGGCGCTCGACCGCCTGCCGAAGCCGACCATTGCGCTGGTGCACGGCGCGGCGATCGGCGGCGGTGCGGCGGTCGCCGCGTGCTGCGATATCGTGATCGCCGCCGAGGGCGCGTTCTTTTCCATCCCGGAAGTGCGCGTCGGCATGCCGCCGCTCGGCGTCACGCCGTTCGTGATCCGCGCCATCGGGTTCCGCAGCTTCCGCCGCTACGGCCTGACCGGGGAGCGGTTCGGCGCTGCCGAGGCGTTGCGGGTCGGTCTCGCGCACGAAGTCGTCAGTGCGGACAAGCTCGAAGAAAAGCTGGGCGAGATCATCGACGCACTGCTCCACGGCGCGCCGGGCGCGCAGCGGACGTTGAAAGAGGGAATGGAGCATTCCGTTACGCCGACGGTCGCCGAGATCATCTCGCGCAAGGCCTCGCACGGCTCGCTGCGCACCGCCGAGGCGATCGAGGGCACCTTGAGTTTCAAGGAAAAGCGCAAGCCAAGCTGGTATCCACAATGATCGATAGCGCCACTCATCCGCTCATTCCCGCGCAGGCGGGAATCCAGACCGGGTTCCCGCTTGCGCGGGGACGAGCGCCAATGGTTTGCCTTGCGTTGAGTCTGATCGGTGCTCTTGGTTGCTCAGCCGCGCAAGCTGCCGCTGACAGCGCGCTCTATGAAGCGGCGAAAAAGGAAGGCCAGGTCGTCTGGTACACCTCGTTGATCGTCAATCAGGCGGTGCGCCCGCTGGTCGAGGCCTTCAACAAGAAATATCCCGGTGTCGAAGTCAAATACGCGCGCGGCGACAGCGGACCAAACGCCATCAAGGTCATGAACGAAGCGCGCGCCGGTAAGGTCGAGGGCGATGTGTTCGACGGCATCGCCACCACGCCGCCGCTGCTCAAAGCCGGCCTGGTCGAGAAATTCACGCCGTCTGAAGCCGACAAATATCCGCCGGCACTGCGCGATCCCGAGGGCCGCTGGAATGCGCTGGTGGTTTATTTCCTCACCCCGGGCGTGAACACGCAGATGGTCGGCAAGGATGAGATCAAGACCGCGCAGGACCTGCTCAATCCGAAATGGAAGGGCAAGATCGCCTGGAGTACGGAGCCGTCATCGGGCGCGCCGGTCTATGTCGGCTCGGTGTTGCAGACCATGGGCGAGGACAAGGGCATGGCCTTCCTGCATGCGCTCGCCAAGCAGGACATCGTCAATGTCGATGCCACCAACCGGGCGATTCTCGACCAGGTGATTCTTGGCCAGTATGCGATCGCGCTCAGCATCTTCAATCACCACGCGGTGCTCAGCGAGAAGAAAGGCGCGCCGGTGACGTGGCTGAAAGTCGAGCCGATCCCGGCGCCGTTCCACTCCATCGGCCTGGTCAAGAACGCGCCGCATCCGAACGCTGCGAAGCTCTTGATCGATTTTCTCCTTTCGGAGGAAGGTCAGCGCGCCTTCGCCAACGTTGAATATCTTCCGGCGATGCCGTCGGTGCCGGCGAAGACTCCCGATGTCAAGCCCGAGGGCGGCGGCTTCAAGGCCAATTTCATCTCGCCTGCGTCGATGTCGGACAACATCGACCATTGGGTGCAGGTCAAGAAGGAACTGTTCAACTAATGCGGCACGCAGAGTGCCAAGCTCCCTACCCGTCATCGTCCGCGAAGGCGGACGATTCAGTAATCCCGGCCGTTAGACGCATTCGCCCCTTGTGCGGAAGGTACTGGATGCCCCGCTTGCGCGGGGCATGACAGTTCCAATGTCCCTCATCCGTTCCAGCACCTACGAGTTCACGGGCATCGCGCCGGACCCGACGCGGACGCTGGTGGCGTTGCTGGCGGCCGTGCTGCTCGTGCTGGTGATTCCACCGTTGATCTTTCTCCTTAACGGCAGCCTGCACACCACGACGGTGACGGGCGCGCTCGGCGAATTCACCTTCGCCTATTACCGGCAGCTCCTGGCCGATCGGCAGTTCTTCGGCAGCCTCGCCAACTCGATCGTCTTCAGCATCGGCAGCATGGCGATCGCGCTCTGCTTCGGCGGGCTGGTGGCGTGGCTGGTCGAGCGCACCAACGCGCCGTTCAAGGCGTTCGCCTATCTCACCGCCATCGTCTCGCTCGGCACGCCGTTCGTGCTCTATGTCATCGC
>DATJYT010000399.1:0-6701 GCA_035499475.1 Xanthobacteraceae bacterium
GGTCCGCTTCGGCAGAGCCTATGGGGCGAAGCCTGAGACCATGATGGGGCTTTCGGGTCTGGGCGACCTTCTGCTCACCTGCTCGAGCCCGCAGTCGCGCAATTTCTCCTTCGGCGTCAATCTCGGACGCGGCCGCAAGCCAGACGCGATCCACGATACCGGCCTTGCCGAAGGCACCTTTACGGCGTCGGTCCTGGTCGAGATGGCGCGCGAGCGCAACGTCGACATGCCGATCTCGTTTGCGGTCGACGCCCTGTTGCGGGAAAAGATGACCGTGGACGACGTGATCAATTCACTGCTGACGCGGCCGCTCAAGGCGGAGGAGTAATCATGGCGTATTGGCTGTTGAAGACCGAGCCCGAGGAATTCTCCTGGAACGATCAGGTCAAGCGCGGTGCCAAGGGCGAGACCTGGAGCGGCGTGCGCAATTTCACCGCGCGGCGTCATCTGCAGGAGATGAAGAAGGGCGACAAGTTCTTTTTCTATCACACCGGCGACGAGAAGCAGGTGGTCGGCATCGGTCATGTGATCCGCGAAGCCTATGCGGATCCGACGGCGAAGAAGGGCGAGCCCTGGGTCGCCGTGACCACCGCAGCGGTCGAGCCGCTGGCGAAGCCGGTGACACTCGTGGCCGTGAAGGCCGAGCCGAAGCTGAAGGACATGGCGCTGGTGAAATACTCGCGGCTCTCGGTGCAGCCGGTAACGCCCGAGGAGTGGAAAATCGTCTGCAAGATGGGCGGTGTGAAGGCGTAGCCGCCCGTCCGGCACATCGTCGCCGTCCGTGCTAGTCTTGGTGGAGTCGTGGATATGGATTCCGGGTTCGGCGTTTCGGACCGCCCCGGGATGACGCATCGGGAAACGCCGTGGCCTTCGCCGGAATGAACTATCTTGCCATTGTGATCGCCGCCGTCGCCGCCTGGCTCGCCAGCGCGGTGTGGTACACGAGCCTCGGCCGGATTTATGTCGCCGCGCTCGGCAAGACGGTCGAACAGGCCCACGTGGATCGCAAGAAGCCGGGCGCCTTCCTGCCGTTCATCTACGCCTTCGTCGGCAACCTCATCATCGCCTGGATGCTCGCCGGCGTGCTCGGCCATCTCGGCCCTGGCCAAGTGACGCTGCGCAACGGCGTGATCTCCGCCGCGTTCATCTGGTTCGGCTTCATTCTGACCACCATGGTGGTCAACTTCAGCTTCTCGGGACGCGACAAGCGATTGCTGCTGATCGACGTCGCCAACTGGCTGATCGTGCTGGTGGTGATCGGAGCGGTGATCGGCGCCATCGGTGTGAGAAGCATGGGCGTATGAGCGCCTCGCGCTTTTTCCGACGCGGAGATCAATCGATGAAAAGACATTTCGTACTTGCCACCGCCCTGGCGGCGTTCGTGCTCATGAACGCCGGCGGCATCGTGTTGCCGCAAACGCCGCAACCGCCGGCTTCGCCGCCGCCCAATGCCGCGCCCATTCCCTATGTGCTCACCATGGGCGACATGATGAACACCCTGATCCAGCCCCGCCATGCCAAGCTCGGCCTTGCCGGACATGCGGAGAACTGGGCGCTCGCCGGCTACGCCATCATCGAAATCCGCCAGGCCTTCGCCGGCATCGTCAAGGCGCAGCCGAAATTCCGCGGCTTGCCGGTCGGCGAACTCGTGGAGGCCGCGCTTAGCCAGCCGATGACCGCGGTCGAGGCCGCCATCAAGCAGAAAGACCCGCAGAAATTCGCCGCGGCCTACGATCAGCTCACGCAAGGCTGCAACGCCTGCCATGCCGCGGCGGACCATCCCTATGTGGTGATCAAGACGCCCGATGCGTCGGCGTTTCCCAACCAGGACTTCAACGCGCGGCGATAGGCCTCGACGGGAAATCCCGCAGCTTGATGCAGATCAAGGCTCGCCGCTGACGCTCCGGGCCATCTGATCTTTTGGGGGCATAGGCCATTGAGACTTTTGGCCTGCTTGTCCATAAGCCGAGGGGGAATGATAATGAGCGCCAAGGGAGCGAACGCGCGCGCCGTCGAGTGCCGCCTGGAGGATGTGATGTCGGAGAAAGTGTACGAAGTTCCCGCCGAATGGGCGAAACGCGCCTTTGTCAACGACGCCGATTACAAGAAAATGTACGAGCAGTCGCTGGCCGATCCCAACGGCTTCTGGGCCGAGCAGGCCAAGCGCATCCACTGGATGCGGCATTTCTCCAGGGTCAAGAACACCTCGTTCGACCGCAACAACGTGTCGATCAAGTGGTTCGAGGACGGCGCCACCAACGTCGCCTACAACTGCATCGACCGCCATCTGCATCAGCGCGGCCATCAGACCGCGATCATCTGGGAAGGCGACGACCCCAAGGACTCAAAGCACATCACCTACAAGGAACTGCACGACGAGGTCTGCCGCTTCGCCAACGTGCTGCGCAACCGCAACGTCAAGAAAGGCGACCGCGTCACCATTTATCTGCCGATGATTCCCGAGGCGGTCTACGCCATGCTCGCCTGCGCGCGTCTCGGCGCCATTCATTCCGTGGTGTTCGGTGGCTTCTCGCCGGATTCGCTCGCCGGCCGCATCGAGGACTGCAAGTCGAACGTCGTCATCACCGCCGACGAAGGCCTGCGCGGCGGCCGCAAGGTGCCGCTCAAGGCCAACACCGACGCGGCCATCGCCAAGGCCGGCGGCGTCGATCACGTCATCGTCGTCAGGCGCACCGGCGCGCCGGTCGACATGGATCCGGTGCGCGACGTTTGGTACCACGAGGCCCGCGAAATGGTCACGGCGGATTGCCCGTGCGCCGAGATGAATGCGGAGGACCCGCTGTTCATTCTCTATACGTCGGGCTCGACCGGACGGCCGAAAGGCGTGCTGCACACCACCGCCGGCTATCTCATCTACACTACGATGACGCACCAGTACGTGTTCGACTATCACGACGGCGACATCTATTGGTGCACCGCCGACGTCGGCTGGGTCACCGGCCACAGCTACATCGTCTATGGGCCGCTGGCGAACGGCGCTACCACGCTGATGTTCGAGGGCGTGCCGAACTATCCGACGAATTCGCGGTTCTGGGAGGTCATCGACAAGCACAAGGTCAACATCTTTTACACCGCGCCGACGGCAATCCGTGCGCTGATGCAGGCGGGCGACGCGCCGGTGAAGAAGACCTCGCGGGCGTCGCTGCGGCTCCTCGGCTCCGTCGGCGAGCCGATCAATCCCGAAGCCTGGGAGTGGTATCACCGCGTGGTCGGCGACGGCCGCTGCCCGATCGTCGATACCTGGTGGCAGACCGAGACCGGCGGCATCCTGATCACGCCGCTGCCGGGCGCAACCCGCCTCAAGCCCGGCTCGGCGACGCGGCCATTCTTCGGCGTGGTGCCGCAGATCGTCGATGCCGAAGGCAAGGTGCTCGATGGCGCCACCACCGGCAATCTTTGCATCGCCGATTCCTGGCCGGGCCAGATGCGCACGGTCTATGGCGATCACCAGCGCTTCGTCGAAACCTATTTCAGCGCCTATCCGGGCAAATATTTCACCGGCGACGGCTGCCGGCGCGACGAGGACGGTTATTACTGGATCACCGGCCGCGTCGATGACGTGATCAACGTTGCCGGCCACCGCCTCGGCACTGCGGAGGTGGAGTCGGCGTTGGTGGCGCATCCCAAAGTGTCGGAGGCCGCCGTGGTCGGCTATCCGCACAATATCAAGGGCCAGGGCATCTACGCCTATGTGACGCTGATGACCGGCGAGCATCCAACCGAGGATTTGCGCAAGGAGCTCACCAACTGGGTGCGCAAGGAGATCGGTCCGATCGCTTCGCCCGATCTCATCCAGTTCGCCCCGAACCTGCCGAAGACGCGCTCCGGCAAAATCATGCGCCGCATCCTGCGCAAGATCGCCGAGGACGAGTTCGGCAACCTCGGCGACACCTCGACGCTCGCCGATCCCGCCGTGGTCGATGATCTTGTCAATAATCGGCAGAACAGAAGCGCGTAACGGCTCCTTCTGACCGCGCGCAAGGATATCAGTTCGGTGATGGACGTATTCAGCGCCTACATGGCCAGCGCTGGAACGCGCGCGCTTCCCGCTGAGATCGCTGAACACGCCAAGCATCATCTACTCGATACCCTGGCCTCGATGATTTCCGGGGCGGAATTGTCGCCTGGTCAGGCGGCCCAGCGTTATATCCGTGCGCACGGCGGCACAGGAACGGCAACGATCGTCGGAACGACGCTCACGGCCTCGCCAAGCGATGCGGCGCTCGCCAATGGTATCATGGCTCACGCGGACGAGACGGACGATTCCCACAATGCATCTCGTTCCCATCCCGGCTGCGCTGTCATACCAGCGACGCTCGCGGTGGGCGAGGAGCTGGGTGTTGATGGCGCACGTTTTCTGGGCGCGGTGACGCTCGGCTATGACATTGGTACGCGCGTGGTCGTTGCGCTTTTTGGCAGCCGCGCCACGTTCAGCTACGAAAGCAGCTTGAGCACGCACAGCATTGCGGGGACGTTCGGCGCGGCAGCCGGCGCTGCCTCCGTCGCCGGCCTCGACGCGCACCAGATGCGCTGGGTGCTCGACTACACCGCCCAACAATCGTCAGGCATTCGCGCTTGGCAGCGCGACACCGACCACATCGAGAAGGCGTTTGTGTTCGGCGGCATGCCGGCGCGAAATGGCGTTACCTCGGCATTGGTTGTGCGATCGGGCTGGAACGGCGTTGACGACATCTTTTCAGGTCCAGACAACTTCTTCACCGCCTACGCGTCGAAGTCGCAGCCTGAGCTCCTGATCGAGAAACTCGGCGAGCGATACGAGGTCGCGCTCACGGACATCAAGAAATGGACGGTCGGCTCGCCAATTCAGGGCCCGCTTGATGCGATCGAGGCGATTCGCGGCAGGCAATCCTTTGCGGTGGATCAGGTACAGCGTGTCACCGTGCGGCTCGCCCCCACGGTTGCCGCAGTTGTGGACAACCGCGACATCCCTGACATCTGCCTGCAGCACATGGTCGCCGTGATGTTGCTGGACAAGACCGTCTCCTTCCACGCCGCGCACGACAAGCCGCGCATGCACGACCCGGCCGTCCTGCGGCAGCGCGCGAAAGTGACGCTTGTGCGCGACGAAGAACTCGCAGAATTTCTGCCTATACGGGTTACCATCGTCGAAATCGAACTCGCCGATGGAAGCTGCCACTCGGAGCGCGTCGACGCCGTCCGCGGCACTCCGCGCAATCCGATGTCTCGGGCCGAAGTGATCGACAAGGCGCGCGATATCATCACGCCTATTCTGGGAGGTGAAAAATCGAAGCGGCTCATTGAGCTGGTTTATGCGATCGAGACCGTGGCGGACATCCGTAGTCTTCGGCCGCTCCTTCAGCGCGGTTGATGCCCCCCGAGCCAGCAATCACCAACCTCCCGTAGGTTCGGCTACTCGCCCTTGATGCCGGCAAACCTGATCACCTTTGCCCACTTCTCAGCTTCGTCGCCGATGAATCTTTTGAATTCGGGGGGCGTCATTGGCATCGGCCCGGTCGCTATATCCGCGAATCGCGCCTTCAGCTTGGGATCGGCAAGGGCCGCGTTGATTTCACTGTTGAGCTTGTCAACAATCTGCATCGGCGTGTTTTTGGGCGCGCAGATGCCCCACCAATTGCTTGCCTCGTAGCCGGGCATGAATTCCGCCATTGTCGGCACGTCCGGCAGCGCCTCAGACCGAGTCGCGGTGGTAACCGCGAGTGCACGCAACTTGCCGGTCCTGATATACGCAAGTGATGCGGGAATTGGGTCGAATAACACTTGCACTTGCCCGCCTAATAGATCGGTCAGCGCGGGTGCGCCGCCGCGATAGGGTACGTGCACCAAGTTGATGCCGGCCATCATCTTGAACAGTTCGCCGGACAAATGACCCGAGGTTCCGTTGCCAGGAGATGCATAGTTGATTTTGCCTGGATTGGCCTTGGCATAAGCAATGAACTCGGGAACCGTCCTGGGCGGGAGCGAAGGGTTGACTTCCATGACGAGGGGTGCGCGCGCGGTGCCGCCGACCGGCACCAAATCGGTGAGAAAATCGAAATTGAGATTTTGATAGAGGGTTACGCCGATTGCATTCGATGCAGTAATTTGCAGGAGCGTATAGCCATCCGAAGGCGCACGCACGACCGCCTCCGTCGCGATATTATTGCTGGCGCCCGGCCTATTCTCGACGACAAATGATTGGCCAAGGCGCTCAGTCAGCGATTGAGCAATCAAGCGCGCGAGGATGTCGCCCGGACCGCCGGGCGGAAAGCCGACAATCAAGTGCACAGGCCGTGCCGGATAGGACTCCGCCCGAGCAAAGTGCGACACGGACGGTAGCGCAGCCCCGACCGCTACGAGGCGCAGAAATTGACGGCGACGAATTTTCATGATGACGCCCAATGAGCTAAAGCGCCTTCTACGATTGCAGAAGGTGTACGCCCCCCTATCGATTGCTTTTCGGATTGCTCGCCCGCCGGGGACACAATCGCTGCCTTTCAATTCACGGGACGTCGGCATGTCCCGATGGCAGCTCTACGCTGAGGCTCCGATAGTTGCATGAACGCGTGTAGGGGCGATAGTCGCTTATTGCCTTCGCGTCACCCCACGACGTCCGCTTTGGGCGGCCGACTTAGCCCACACCGCTCCACCTCCACGCAGCGGGGCGGCATTGAACGCGGAAGTCGCCGGTTATTCATCTT
>DATJYT010000400.1:0-4853 GCA_035499475.1 Xanthobacteraceae bacterium
ACCGCCGAATATGTGCTCGGGCGTATCCGGGCCGGCGTGATCGAGCAGGTCACGATGGATCTCCTCGACGAGGCCGGCGTCGGCGCCCGCATGCACCGGGACGGTCTTGTCCATGACGGCGTGCAGATCTGCGTCAACGGCGTACGGCATCATCTTTCGTTCAAGGACCTGACCGGCAAGGTCGTGATGGTGTACGGCCAGACCGAGATCACGAAGGATCTCATGGACGGGCGCGCGGCCGTCGGCGCACCAACTGTCTATTCAGCACACGACGTGGCGTTGCACGATTTTCAGGGCGAAAAGCCCCGGGTGACGTATCGCGCCGACGGCAAAGTGCAGGAAATCGAATGCGACTTCATCGCCGGCTGCGACGGCTTTCACGGTGTCAGCCGCAACAGCGTGCCAGAGCATGCGATCGCCAATCACGAGCGCGTCTATCCGCTCGGCTGGCTCGGCATTTTGTCCGACACGCCGCCGGTCTCGGAAGAACTGATCTACGTGCATCACCCGCTCGGCTTCGCGCTGTGTTCGATGCGCTCGCCGACGCGCAGCCGCTACTACATCCAATGCAGCCTTGCCGATGATATCGAATCCTGGCCCGATGAACGTTTCTGGAATGCGCTTCGGCCGCGTCTCGACCCCGAAGCCCAAGATTGTCTTGTCACCGGCCCATCAATCGAGAAGAGCATCGCACCACTACGCAGCTTCGTCGCCGAGCCAATGCGCTTCGGCAGGCTCTTCCTCGCCGGCGATGCAGCCCATATCGTTCCGCCGACCGGCGCCAAAGGTTTGAATTTGGCGGCGAGCGACGTGCGCTATCTCGCCCAGGCGTTTGTCGAGCATTACAAGGAGAAATCGCCTGCCGGCCTCCAGCATTATTCCGATCGGGCGCTTGCGCGGATCTGGAAGGCCGAGCGCTTCTCGTGGTGGATGACCACGACGCTGCACCGGATTTCGGAAAATCCGTTCGATCGGAAGCTTCAGCTCGCCGAGCTCGATTATCTGTTCCGATCGAAGGCCGCGGCGACCGCGTTTGCGGAAAATTACGTCGGGCTGCCGTACTAGCGCCGGACCCTGCCGCGCCTGCGGCCCGTCGGAATTCTGGCTGGCTCTCGGGCGCCCTCAAAGCGATATACTCGTGTCTTCAAACAGGTTCGGTCTCCTGCCGGGGCCGCCCTCTTGCGAGAGAGACCGATCATCAGCAAGCGCCTCGTTCCGCTCGTCCTGCTGTGGCTCGCCGGCGCTTGTCTGCGGCTCACCGTGCTGGCAATCCCGCCGGTGGTGCCGCTGTTGCACGCCGATCTCCATCTGACGGAGACCGGCATCGGCTGGCTGTCGAGCCTGCCGCCGATGATGTTCGCGATCGCCGCGGTGCCGGGCGCGCTGCTGATCGCGCGCTTCGGCGTCATTCCCGCGCTGCTTGTCGGTTTGCTCCTCAACGCCGTCGGCGCCGCAGCGCGCGGCGCGATCGCCGACGCCACGTCGCTCTACGCATCGACGATCGTCATGGCGGCCGGCGTCTCGATCATGCAGCCATCGTTGCCGCCCTTGGTGCGCAGCTGGTTTCCCGACCGCATCGGCTTTGCGACCGCGATCTACACCAACGGCCTTTTGGTCGGCGAGATCGTCGTCGTGGCGCTCACGATCCCTTTCGTTCTGCCGCTGGTCGGCAATAGCTGGCGGCTGAATTTCGTGGTCTGGGCAATCCCAGTCCTGGCAACCGCGTTGCTGGTTGCCCTGTGCGCGCCGAAACCCGTCGGCGTCGCGAGCGACACAACTGCCGCAAAGCCGCGATGGTGGCCTGATTGGAAGGACCCGTTGATCTGGAAGCTCGGCCTCATTCTCGGCAGCGTCAACACCGCCTACTTCGTCACCAACGCATTCTTGCCCGACTATGTGATCGCCGCCGGGCGTCCCGACTTGGTCAGCCCGGCGCTGACGGCGATCAATCTCGGCCAACTGCCGGCGTCGTTCCTGATGCTTGCCGTTGCCGGACGGCTGGTGACGAAGCCGTGGGCCTATGTGGTGACCGGCCTCATCTGCCTTCTCAGCACCATCGGCATGATGATGATGACGGGAGCCTGGATCGTATTCTGGGCGGGGCTCCTCGGCTTTACCAACGCGATCACGCTAATTCTCGCGTTGGCCTTGCCTTCCGTTCTCAGCGCGCCCAACGACGTGCATCGCAGCTCGGCCGGCATGTTCACCGTGAGCTATAGCTGCGCGATGGCGATATCGGTGCTGGGCGGATGGTTGTGGGATGCGACGCATCTGCCGCTCGCCGGCTTGGCGCCGGTCGCCGTCTGCGAGCTTGCGGTCATCGCGCTGGCGTCGACCGTGAAACGAGCGGACCGTCGCCTCGCTCCCGCATAGCATCCGCCAAATCGGACGCGGTAAGCTTCGTCCGCGTTCAAGAACAATCGAACACCCACGGAGCAGACCATGCGCAACAAGCCGCAGTTGACGTTGCAGGACGCCCAGATGCTTGCGGCTGCAGCGCGCGCCGCAGCCAAGCAGAAGGGCCTTGAGGCCACGATCGCCGTCGTCGATAACGGCGGCCACCTGCTCTATCTCGAGCGGCCCGACCTCCAATCGCCCAACAGCGTCGAGGTTGCGACGCTGAAAGCGCGTACAGCGGCGTTCCGCGAGCGGCCGAGCTCGAATCTGGAGCAACGCGTGAAGGATCAGCCTGGCTGGCTGACGTTTCCCAACGGGCTTGCCATGGGCGGCGGCATCCCATTGTTCTATCAGAGCCAATGCGTCGGCGGCATTGGCGTATCGGGCGTGGCCGCGGACGACGAGCCGGTCGCGCAAGCGGGCGCCGATGCATTGAAGGGCGCTACCGTGCCCTGAATTGGTCAGAGGACGTCAGTAACCGGCCGCAAGCGCGCCGCGGGTGCGTGGGTCGGCGGCGCCAACGAAACCTTCGGGCGTGATCATGATCGAATTTGCCGACGTGAACGGCCGGGTCTCGACGACATCGTCGCCGCGTGATTTCAGCGCCGCGATGATGTCGGCGGGCATCGTCTGCTCGACGACGACGCGATCGGGCATCCATTGATTGTGCAGCCGCGGTGCAGCGACGGCGCTCGCGATATCCATACCGCGGTCGATGACGTTGACGACGACCTGGAGCACCGCCGTGATGATGCGGCTGCCGCCCGGCGAGCCTGTGATGAGGAACGGCTTGCCATCCTTCAGCACGATGGTCGGCGTCATCGACGACAGCGGCCGCTTGCCAGGGCCGGGCTCGTTGGCTTCGAAGCCGAGGAGCCCATAGGCGTTCGGCGCGTCCGGCTTCACGGCGAAATCGTCAAGCTCGTTGTTGAGCAGAATGCCGGTGCCGGCGGCCACCATGCCGACGCCGAAGCTGAAATTGAGCGTATAAGTGTTCGATACCGCGTTGCCGTCGCGATCGACGACGGAGAAATGCGTGGTGTTGCGGCCCTCGGCCTGCACGGTGCCGCCTGCGCGGATCGCGCTCGCCGGCGTAGCGCGCGAAGGGTCGATGGTAGCGCGCCATGCCGCGGCATAGTCCTTCGAAATGAGCTTCGCGACCGGCACCGCCACCGCATCGGGATCGCCGAGGAACAAGGCGCGATCCGCGTAGGCGCGCTTCATCGCTTCGATCATCAAATGGAGCGACTGCACCTTGTCAGCGTGGGCGAGGTCGTAGCCTTCGAGGATATTGAGCATCTCGACGAGTTCGACGCCGCCCGAGGACGGAGGTGGCATGGAGACAATGTCGTAGCCCCGATAGGTGCCATGCACCGGCGCACGCTCGACGGCGTGATAGTCGCTGAGATCGCCGACATTCATGACGCCGCCTGCGGCTTGCACAGCGGCCGCGAGCTTGTAGGCGATTGGGCCAGAATAGAACGCGCGCGGTCCGTCCTTGGCGATGGCGTCGAGCGTTTCGCCAAGGTCGGGCTGCACCAGCCGGTCGCCGGGCGCGAGCGGATTGCCATCGGGCTTGAAAAAGATTTTTGCCGTCGCGGGCCAGCGGGCGAGCCGCGAACGATCGTTGGGCAGCGCGTCGGCGGTGTCGTCGGTGACCGGAATGCCATCGCGCGCGAGCGCGATCGCGGGTGCGATCAATTGAGCCAGCGTGAAATGGCCGGAACCGTATTTCTCCTCGGCAAGCGCAAGTCCCGCGACCGTGCCCGGGACGCCCACGGCCAGCGCCGAGTCGCGGGACTTTTGCGGATCGGCATTGCCCTGCGCGTCGAGAAAGGATTTGTCATCGATCGCCTGCGGCGCGGTCTCGCGATAATCGATCGCCGTATCTTCGCCGTTGGCACGGTGGATCATCATGAAGCCACCGCCGCCGATATTGCCGGCGCGCGGATAAGTCACCGCCATGGCGAAGCCGACCGCAACCGCGGCATCGACCGCGTTGCCGCCTTTTTGCAGAATGGCGAGGCCGACACGCGCTGCGGTTCCCTCCTGGGCCACCACCATGCCGTTATGCCCGACAACGCCTTGCGCCTGCGTTGTTGCGGCGTCCGGGAGGTGGTCTTCGGCGAACGCAATGGGGGCCAGCGCCAGTGCGCATGCAAAGGCGAGCCAGGCGCCGGCCGGACACTTTTGCTTTGCGGACATTGCACTTTCCAAAAGCTGCAGGGGCGACGTTACCGCCGCCGCTGCTGCCTGATCTAGCACAGGCTGGCCGAATTACGGCTTGCTGCTCTCGTCCAGGAATGCCTGCACGGCGTCGAACAGCTTGAACCGGTTTTTCTCCAGCATGACGTGGTGGGTGCCTTCGGGGAGCTCAACCAGGCGCTTGTCCGGCGCATTCACGAGCAGCGGGAACAGGGTCTGCGCCATATAGGGCGGCGTATCGTGGTCCCATT
>DATJYT010000401.1:0-8364 GCA_035499475.1 Xanthobacteraceae bacterium
GGACACGACGGCGACAACAAACCGCCGGCGACGATCGCGATCGCCGATGTGAATTTCGGTCCCTATTCGATGGTGAACGGGGTGACGCGGCTCGCCTGCCGCTTCCTGGCCGATCCGGGCGATGTCGATCGCGCCAAAGCCGCGCGCGGCAAGATGCTCGACGCCGAAGCCGCGCAGAAACTCGGCCTCATCACCTTTGCACTCGACGACATCGATTGGGACGACGAGGTGCGCGTTTTTCTGGAAGAGCGCGCCAGTTTTTCGCCCGACGGCCTCACCGGCCTCGAAGCCAATCTGCGCTTCGCCGGTCCCGAAACCATGGAATCGAAAATCTTCGCGCGGCTGACCGCGTGGCAGAACTGGATCTTCCAGCGCCCCAACGCCATCGGCGAGGAAGGCGCACTCAAGCGCTACGGCACCGGACAGAAGCCGGTGTTCGATATGAGGAGAGTGTGATGACGGAGGACGGACCACAGAGGACGGATCAGGATAGCGGGCGGCTCATCGCCAATCGTCATCTATCATCCGTCTTCCGTCGTCTGTCCTCCTCCAACAGGAGCGACCCATGACCTCCATTGAGACCGTCGATTACACCACGAAAATTCCGAACAACGTGAACCTCGCCGAAGACCGCCAGGTGCTGCGGGCGCTGGAGAGCTGGCATCCCGGTTACATCGATTGGTGGATGGACATGGGGCCGAACGGCTTTCAGGACGCCGATGTCTATCTGCGCACTGCGGTCTCGGTCGACCCGAAAGGCTGGGCGAAATTCGATTACGTGAAAATGCCGGAATACCGCTGGGGCATCCTGCTGGCGCCGAAGGAAGAGGGCCGCACCATTCCGTTCGGCCGTCATCGCGGCGAGCCGGCGTGGCAGGACATTCCTGGCGAATATCGCGCCATGCTGCGGCGGCTCGTCGTCATCCAGGGCGATACCGAGCCGGCGTCGGTCGAGCAGCAGCGCCACCTCGGCAAGACCGCGCCGTCGCTCTACGACATGCGCAACGTTTTTCAGGTCAACGTCGAGGAGGGCCGGCACCTGTGGGCGATGGTCTACCTCCTGCAAAAATATTTCGGCCGCGATGGCCGCGAGGAAGCGGCCGAGTTGTTGCAGCGCCGCTCGGGCGACGCCGACAAGCCGCGCATGCTCGGCGCCTTCAACGAGGCGACGCCCGACTGGCTGTCGTTTCACATGTTCACGTTCTTCACCGACCGTGACGGCAAGATGCAGCTCGAAAGCCTGGCGCAATCGGGCTTCGATCCCTTATCGCGCACCTGCCGCTTCATGCTCACCGAGGAAGCGCACCACATGTTCGTCGGCGAGACCGGTGTCGGCCGCACCATCCAACGCACCTGCGAGGCGATGAAAGCGGCCGGCATCGAAGACCCGGCCGACATCGACAAAGTGCGCGATCTCGGCGTCATTGACCTGCCGACCATCCAGAAAAAGCTCAACCTGCATTATTCGCTGTCGCTCGATCTGTTCGGCTCGGAGGTTTCCACCAACGCCGCCAACACCTTCACGGCGGGACTCAAAGGCCGCTTCCAGGAGACCAAGATCGACGACGACCACCAGCTCGAAAACGCGATCTATCCGGTGCTGAAGTTCGTCAACGGCGAGATCAAGCGGGTCGATGAGCCGGCGCTCACGGCCATCAATATGCGGCTGCGCGATGACTACACCGCCGATTGCCAACGCGGCCTCGACCGCTGGAACAAGATCATCGACAAGACCGGCGTCGGCTTCAAGCTCGAACTGCCGCATGTCGGGTTCCACCGCGGCATCGGCGAATTCAAGGACATCAAGATATCGCCTGCAGGAGAAATCCTCGACGACGCGAAGTGGACACGCGATCAAAGCCAGTGGCTGCCGACCAATGACGACGGCGATTTCATCAAAAGCCTGATGAAGCGCGTCGTCGAACCGGGCAAATTTGCAGGCTGGATTGCGCCGCCGCGGGTCGGGATCGACAACAAGCCCGGCGACTTCGAATATGTGAAACTCGCGGCCTGACGCCGCCCGCAATTTAATCGTTCGCTGTCCAATAGTTGATCAAGCCGCCGCCGGGGTCATGTTCCGGTTGCCTCGGCAAAACGTTGCGCGCCGCACGCAACGCAGACATTTCACCTGGACACCGAAAGTTTTTTGGCCTGATGCGCATTTAGCGAATAGATTGCCGGGACGCTCGCTCACCCCCTTTATCGGGAGAGTCGCCATGGATCGTCGCTATCGCGTTTTCGGCCAGAGCGCCGCTTTCGGCATGCTCGCCGTCGTTGTTCATTGCGCCGCCGCAGTTGCTCAAATCGCCCCGCCGCCGCCCGCGGTCACGGTCAGCCCGGTGACCACCAAGCAGATTACCGAGACCGGCGATTATGTCGGCCGCGTCGCCGCAATCTATAAGGTCGATATCGTCGCGCGCATATCCGGCTACATCGAGGAAAGGCACTTCAACGAAGGACAGACGGTGAAGGCTGGCGATCTCCTGTTCCGCATCGAGCCGGACACCTACAAGGCCGCCGTCGACCAGCAGGAGGCCAATCTCGCCAAAGCCAAAGCGACGCAAGCCAACGCCGCGATCCAACTGTCGCGCGGCAAGGACCTTATTCAGAACCAGACCATCTCGCAGGCGACGCTCGACCAGCGCACGGCCGATGCGAACAGCGCCCAGGCCGACGTGATGCAGGCGCAGGCTGCGCTCGAGCAGGCCAAGATCAACCTCGGCTACACGGAAATCCGCTCGCCGATCGATGGGCGCATCGGGCTCGCCAATTTCGCCGTCGGCAACCTCGTCACTCCGTCGTCGGGCAGGCTCGCCGTGGTGGTGAGCCAGGACCCGGTCTATGTGCTGTTCCAGATGAGCGAGCGCGACGTCACCACGTACAAGCACCAGCTCATTGAATCGGGAGCCCAGAACCCGCGCGTCGCGATCCACATCAAGCTGCCGGACGGCACGACCTATGCCCATCCAGGCCGCACCGATTTCCTCGACGTGCAGGTCGATGCCAATACCGACACCATCCTGGTCCGCGCCATCGTGCCGAACCCCGAAGGCCTGTTGATCCCCTCGGGTATTGTCGGCGTCTCCATCGAGCGTTCGGCGCCGCGCTCCACGCTGGTGGTGCCGCAGTCGGCCGTGCAGCTCGATCAGGCCGGCCGCTACGTCATGGTGGTCGACGACTCCAAGAAAGTGGAGGTACGCCGCATCACGACCGGAGCCGAGCAAGGCCGCGACGTCGTCGTGACCGACGGCCTCAAGGCAGGCGAATTGGTCGTCATCGAGGGAATTCTGAAGGTTCACCCAGGTCAGGTTGTGACCGCCACCGTCGCGCCGAGCAACTGACCAGATGTTTTCCGGAATTTTCATCGACCGGCCGCGCTTTGCGATCGTCATCGCGATCGTCATCACGCTTGCGGGCGCAATCGCGTTGAGCTCGATCCCGATCGCGCAATTTCCCGAGATCGTGCCGCCGCAGGTTTCACTGACTGCGAATTACCCGGGCGCCGACCCGGAGGTGATCGAGGCGACGGTTGCGCAGCCGATCGAAGAGCAGATCAACGGCGTCGACAATGCGCTTTACTACCAATCCGCCAGCGGCTCCGACGGCAGCTACAACCTCACCGTGACCTTCGCTCTCGGCACCGATCCGGACATCAACACCGTCAACGTGCAGAACCGCGCGAGCCTCGCTATCCCGCAGCTTCCCGACGAAGTCTCGCATGCGGGCCTCACCGTCCGCAAGAAATCGGCCGCGCTGCTGCAGGTCATCAACATCTACTCGCCGAAGAATACCTACGACGCCGTCTATCTCAGCAACTACGCCACCATCAACGTGATCGACCCGCTGGCGCGCATCAAGGGCGTCGGCCAGGTCACGCTGTTCGGGCCGCTCAACTATTCGCTGCGCATCTGGCTCGATCCGGATCGGCTGACCGAACTCAGCCTGACCCCGAACGACATCATCGCCGCAGTGCAAAGCCAGAACGTGCAGGCTGCGCTCGGCCGCATCGGTGCGGCGCCGCTCAGCAGCGAACAGCAGGTCCAGATCAACATCAAGACCAAGGGCCGGTTGACGACGCCTGAAGAGTTCGCCGCGATTATAGTGCGTGCCAACCCCGATGGCTCGGTGGTGCGGCTGAAGGATGTCGCCCGTGTCGAGATGGGCGCACAAAGCCAAGACCGCTACAGCCGCTTCAACGGTGCGCCGGCGGCCGCAATCGGCATCTACCAGTCGCCGGGATCGAACGCCGTCGATGTCGCCAAGCAGGTCAGCGACACCATGAGCGCGCTGGCGAAGCGTTTTCCCAGCGACCTGACCTACACGGTGTTCTTCGATTCCACCGTTTTCGTCACCACCACCATCAACGAGGTCATCCGCACCCTGGTGATCGCCATCATCCTGGTGGCTATCGTCGTGTTCCTGTTTCTCGGCAAACTGCGCACGACGCTGATCCCGCTGGTCGCGGTGCCGGTTTCCATCGTGGGCACCTTCGCGATAATGCGTCTGATCGGCTATTCGGCCAACACCGTCTCCCTGCTGGCGCTGGTGCTCGCCATCGGCATCGTTGTCGACGATGCCATAGTGGTTGTCGAAAACATCGAGCGGGTCATTGAGGAAGAGCCGGACCTGTCGATCGCCGATGCCTGCAAAAAGGCCATGGGCGAAATCACCGGACCGATTCTGGCCATCACCTTCGTTCTTTTGTCGGTGTTCGTTCCGGTGGCCTTCATCCCCGGCATCAGCGGACAGTTGTTCCGCCAGTTTGCCGTGGCGGTCTCGATTTCGATGCTGATCTCGGCGCTCAACGCGCTGACTTTAAGTCCAGCGCTGTGCGCAGTGCTGCTCAAACGCGGCCACCGAAGCCGCGGCCCGATGCGATATGTACTCGGCGGTATCGACCGGGTACGCGACGGTTATGTCGCCGTCGTGCGCCGGTTCGCGCGATTTGCGGTCTACGCCGTCGTGGTGGTCGCCGGCGTGCTGGCGCTGTCGGTATGGTTGTTCGGCAAGACGCCGCAGAGTTTCTTGCCGGAGGAGGACCAGGGCGCCATTTTCGCCGCGCTACGGCTTCCGGAAGGCGCCTCGCTCAACCGCACCGAGGCGATCGTCAAGCAGGTCGAAGATATCATTCGGCCGATCCCGGGCGTCGAAGGCGTGCTTTCGGTCGTCGGCCTGAACTTCATCGACTACGTTGCGTCATCGAACCAGGGCTTCTTCGTTATCCGGCTGAAGCCCTACGAGTCACGCACCGATCCCAGCCAGAGCGCCAATGCGATCATAGCCAAGCTGCGGCCGCGGCTCGCCGCCATCGAAGGCGCCATCGTGTTCCCATTCAACCTGCCGCCGATTCTCGGTCTCGGCAACACCGGTGGCTTCCAATATGTGCTTGAAGCGCTCCAGGGCCAATCGGCCAACGATTTGGCGGCGACGTTGCGCGGGCTTGTCGTTGCCGCCAACAGCCAGCCCGAGCTGGCCGGCATTTTCAGCACCTATGCGGCCGACACCCCGCAAATCTATCTCGACATCGATCGCGACAAGGCGCAGGTGCTCGGCATCAAGATCAGCGACATATTCAATGCCCTCCAGGCCACACTCGGCAGCTTCTACATCAACGACTTCAATGTCTTTGGCCGCACTTGGCAGGTGAACGTCCAGGCCGAGACGCCGTTTCGCGGCCACACCGAGGACATCGACCGCATTTATGTCCGCAATGCGAAGGGCGGCATGGTGCCGATCCGTGCACTCGCCGAAGCGAAGTTCGTGCAAGGACCGCAGACGGTGGTTCGCTACAATGGCTACCGCGCCGCCATAGTGAACGGTTCGCCGAAGCCCGGCTTCAGTTCGGGCCAGGCGCTCGCTGCGATGGGCCGCGTGTCCAGCGCGACGCTGCCGTCGGGCTTCGGCTTTGAATGGACCGGTACGGCGTTTCAGGAAGTGGCCGCGAGCGGGGGTACCGCGACCATCCTTGGTGTCGCGATTCTGTTCGCGTATCTGTTCCTGGTGGCGCTTTACGAGAGCTGGAACGTGCCGGTTTCGGCGTTGCTCGCTGTCAGCGTTGGCATCCTTGGCGCGCTTGTGGCGATCTGGATTTCAGGCTTGAGCTTCGACGTCTATGCGCAGATCGGCCTAGTGGCACTGATCGCGCTCGCCGCCAAGAACGGCATTCTGATCATCGCTTTTGCCATCGAACAGCGCGAGCAGGGCAAGGACAGCATCGCTGCGGCGATCGAGGCTGCGGCGCTGCGGTTTCGCCCGGTGATGATGACGAGCTTCGCCTTCATCTTCGGACTCTTTCCTCTTGTCATCGCGCAAGGCGCCGGCGCCGTCACGCGCCACGCCGTCGGCACCCCGGTCTTCGGCGGCATGATCGCAGCGTCGGTATTCGGGATTTTCCTCATCCCACTCCTGTTCATCAGCGCGGAGCGGGTGCGTCACTGGAACAAGAATCCGAGCGATCGCAAACCGGCGCCGAAGGCTTGATCGTCACGCGCCAAGCCCGCTTCCATCCAATCTCGCGTCAACTTAACGTCGACTTGCCAGCACCACTTGGCATCACTTGGGTCTACTCGCCAACGGCGTCAGTCTCACTTATTGTCACATCGTCGGTAAACTGGAGCAATCGATGCCGATTTTCGGCGCCTCAGGATTTCGCATCTTCAGCACGATCGTCGCGGCGCTCGTCACTTGGACCGTCGCCGCGACGGGTTCGGCATGCGCGCAGGCGCTCGACAAAATCACTTTCGGCACCAACTGGGTGGCCGAAGGCGAGCATGGCGGCTTCTATCAGGCGCTGGCCGACGGCACCTACCGCAAATACGGCCTCGACGTAACGATCCTGCCCGGCGGGCCGAGCGCAAACAACGCGATCTTGTTGCCGGTCGGCAAGATCGATTTCTTCCTCAGCGCCAACCCACTGGAAGGCTTCGATGCCGTCGCGCAAAACATCCCGACGGTCGAAGTCGCCGCGTTGTTTCAGAAGGACCCGCAGGTTCTCATTGTCCATCCGGACCAGGGCATCAGCAAGTTCGAGGATTTGAAGAGCCTGACGCTGTACATTTCCAGCGCCGGCACGGCGACATTCTATCAATGGCTCAAGGCCGACTATGGCTTCACCGACAAACAGGTCAAGCCCTACACCTTCAATCCGCAGCCGTTCATCGCCGACAAGAAGAGTGCGATGCAGGGCTATGTGACGTCGGAACCCTTTACCATCCAGAAGACGGCGCACTTCATCCCAAAAGTCTTTTTGCTCGCCGATCAGGGTTTCAGCGGCTATTCGACGCTGATCCAAACCCGGCGCGATCTCGTCGCCAAGAAGCCTGACCTGGTGCAGCGCTTTGTCGATGCCTCGATCGTCGGTTGGTACAATTACATCTATCATGACAACAGCGCCGCCAATGCGCTTATCAAGAAACAGAATCCGGAGATGACCGGTGATCTCCTGGCCTATTCGGTCGCCAAGATGAAGGAATACGGCATCGTCGATTCCGGCGACGCCACCACGCTCGGCGTCGGCGCTTTGACCGATGCGCGCATGAAGAGCTTCTTCGACGAGATGGTCCGCGCCGGCGTCGTCAAATCCACGCTCGCCTACCGAAATTCCTACACAACGCAATTCGTCGGCAAGAAGGTGGGACTCGATCTGCGGCCGAAGTCCTAGTCCGAGATGCCGCCGGCGGCCGCACCTCAGTCTACCTCCTCGCTCGTCGCACTGCGCGGCGTCGGCAAGACGTTCCCGAACGGGACCGATGCGCTGGCAGGACTCGATCTCGACGTGCGGCAGGGCGAATTCGTGTCGCTCCTGGGCCCCTCGGGCTGCGGCAAATCGACAGCGCTGCGCATCATCGCGGGGCTGAGCGAGCCGACCGCTGGCAGAGTCGAGTGGCCGGCGATGCCGGCAACGCAAAGCGACAGCCCGATCGGTTTCGTTTTCCAGGAACCGACCCTGATGCCATGGGCTACGGTGCTCAACAATGTGCGGCTGCCGCTCAAGCTCAAGTGCGCGCCCGCAGCCAAAGCAGCCGAACGCGCCATGGCGGCGCTCGATCGCGTCGGCTTGCGCAGCTTCGGCGACGCCTACCCGCGTGAACTGTCGGGAGGCATGCGCATGCGCGTTTCAATCGCGCGTGCGCTTGTCACCGAGCCGCAACTTCTGCTGATGGATGAGCCGTTCGCCGCGCTCGACGAAATAACGCGATTCAAGCTCAACAACGATCTTCTGCAATTATGGCAGGCATTGTGCACCACGGTGGTGTTCGTCACCCATTCGGTGTTCGAATCGGTCTATCTCTCGAACCGCGTCGTTGTGATGGCGGCGCGGCCGGGCCGGGTGTTCGCCGAACTCGCCATCGACGCGCCCTATCC
>DATJYT010000402.1:0-8909 GCA_035499475.1 Xanthobacteraceae bacterium
TAACCGGGTGGGACAATCTCAAAAATACGTATTGAGGCTCAATGGGACGTTTGGCAAAGGTGGGACGCACTAACATATTCAAAGCTCAGGAAAGCTTAGCCCCTCTCCTGGGCACCATTTGCGGCATTAAGACAACCAAACAAAACATAGGGCAAGTAAGGCGAGGGCGTAATCCGCCGCCCAGCGGAAGAAGGCGGATGACGCGACGCTAATCCGCCAGCCCTAGCCCCAGCCGTGTTCAGTCACGTCGAACACGATGCCGTTAATGTCTTTGAATTTCTTTTCCGCATCGACGCCGGGATAGTTCGGCAATTTCATGAAAAACTCGCCGCCGTGTTTCTTGATCTTCTGCTCGGTCGCATCCTCGTCTTCGACCACGAATCCGAAGTGATGCAATCCCGCCCAATCCGGGCCGCCTTTGCCGCCGTTGGTCCCTGCGGGGAAGTGCAGCAACGTGAGGTTCATGACGCCATCCGATAGCGAGATGGCGTTGCCGATCGGCGCCTCCACCTTTTTGAGGCGCTTGAGGCCGAAGACGTCTTCGTAGAAGGCCGCGGCCTTTTCGAGGTCCGGAACCTGAATGGCGATATGTCTGAGCTTGCCCATGGCGCTCTCTCCGCTGGATTGCCGGCACGAAATGCGTGCGCAAGTCTACGCCGAAAAACCGTATCAGCCTATGGCCGTATCGTTTTCGCGGGTCAGCCGCCCGCCGCTTCGATGACCTCGCGCCGCACCGGCACGGCCGGCCCCAAGGCGCGGCGCATGGCCACGTCCAAGACGGCGTCCGAAAAGTTTGCGGCGACGAAGCTTACACCGGCGCGGCCGCACTCGTCGTTTCTGTGCTGATTTTCGTGCAGGTCGCAGATCAGTGCCGCAAGGCCTTCGGCGCCATCGGCGACGCAGGCGCGCAGCGCCGCGGGCAGGTCCAAGCCCTCGGCGGCGATCGGCGTGCACACGCAGGGCACGCCGGCGCCGAGGCTCTCGATCACTTTGCCCTTGATGCCGGCGCCGAACGTCAAAGGCGCGACGGTCAAGCGCACGCGATCGAACACCGCGGCAAGGTCGTCGACATGGCCCTCCGGCACGACGCCGTTGCCGCACATCCGCCGAAGCTCGTCCGGCATCGCGCTGCCGATCAGGGAGCACACGATCTCCGGCTTTCTCTGGCGCACCAGCGGCATGATTTCGCTGATCAGCCATCGCGCGGCGTCCAGATTGGGCTCATGGTCGTAACCGCCGATAAACGCAATCCCCTGGCGCTGCGCGAACGGAACGGTTGTCGGCTTCGCCGCCACGGTCCAGGGCACAACGTGGACTTTGGTCGCGGGAACCTGCTTGCGCAGCACCTCGGCCTCGAGGCTCGAATGGGTGATGACGGAGTTGGCCGTGATTGCCGCCACGTATTCGGCAAAGCGCATGCGCTGGCTCTGGGCGACGAATTCGGGCCGGTCCTCGGCCTCTGCCTGACGCGCCAAACGGATGTGGTGGAGGTCGGCGACGCTATAAATGCGCCAGGCTTTCGGCATGTGGACGCGCACGAGCTCGCCGTATTTCATCGCATTGGCCACGCGGTGCATGTAAACGACGTCGAACTCGCCGGCCTGACGGCGCAGCACTTCCTCGATCGATCCGTAATAAGGCGCGCCGTAGCACGTCACGTTGATGGCTTGCAGCGATGCGGGCGGTTTTGCCGAAGCGGCGAATTCCGTCGCCGGCGCGAACGCGACCTCAAAGCCCAGTCGTTGCAACGACCTGATATGGCTGAGGACGGCAATCGATCCAGCGTCACGGTCGAGAACCGGCACGCGGTCATCGATGACCAGCGCGCGTTGCGACTGGCTTGGAGGGTCCGACATGGCGCTGCGTCCCGCCGCCGCGTCGTCCTGCGGCCTTCGGCGCCAGCGCTGAAGATAATGGCGATAGCGCTGACGCTCGAAGCGGTGGCTGTCGCCGTCGGCGCGTTGTTGCAGCAGAACGTCGATCTGGCCGACCAGAAAATCGATTTTCGCCGGGATATCTGTGTCGGCCCCGCAGCGCTTGAGAATATCGGCCAAGGCGTTTCGCGCCGTGTCGTCGAACGACAGCGGCGGTTCCAGGGTCACCGGCGATTGGGCGAGATCGGCGCCGTCGATTTCGCGGCAGACGCGGATGACGTGCTGTTCGAACGGCGACAGCGCTTTGGGAAAATCAAGCTCGAAGCTATGCCGGCCGTTGCCGATGCCGGCGGCTTCCAGATCAGGGCGATGACGATTGGCGAGGATTCGGCCGAGCAGTTGATCGTTGTCGATGACCAGCAAGCTCACCGGCACGTCCGGCTCGGCGTCATCCTGCGCCCAACCGGCGACGCTATGCAGCGTGACAATGTCGAGGTTTCCCCTCAGCATCGCGCGAAGAACTCACCCAAGAACGCCGCATACCGCGCCGCGGACGGCGCGCCGCTGGCAGCAGTCGCCCGCCAAGCCGCAACGCCCCAAAATCTACCAGCAATGCGGAATGTTGTCTCTTGGGGCGAAGATTATGGATAAGGAGAGCCTTGCCGCGACCCGGTACCGGAGTAAGTGCTGGTTGCGAGCACGTCGCCGCCAAAACGATGCAATTCCAGGCCGACCGGCGCCCGCTGTGACAGCGTGCTTGGATGATCGGAACACATCACTTTTATGAGATTTGAGCCGAATGCTGTGCCGGCGGGCGCCGGTGGCTAATGCGGCTCACGGTAAATATTTTCTCATTGAGGTGTACGCTCATCCTCGGCGGCATGCGAAGTTCGTCCGCGCTGTGACGCGGCACCGCTGCCGGCGTGGCGAGTTGGCCAAACCTTCACCAAGAAATTTTCACGGCATTGCAGGGCCGCAGAATGGCCCCTATTTTGATCTCTTCTTAGCAATCGAGCCTGCGGGCGCGTTATAGTGGAGTTGGAGGTCGCCTCGCCGATGTCGTTGGACGCACGTTTCGGCGCGGCCGGTCGTATCCCAGCCAAATCATGAACGATCAGTCTGGCTCCTACAGCGCGGTGACCACATCCCTTCCCAAGCATCTCAAGCGGCTCGAATCCGAGTCCATTGAGATCATGCGCGAGGTCGTGGCCGAGTTCAAAAAGCCGGTGATGCTCTACTCCATCGGCAAGGACTCGAGCGTCATGCTTCACCTTGCCGTCAAGGCATTTTATCCGGCGCCGTTGCCGTTTCCGCTGCTGCATGTCGACACCACCTGGAAATTCCGTGAAATGATCGCGTTCCGCGACGAGACGGCGCGAAGGCTTAAGCTCGATCTGCTGGTCTATACCAATCAAGATGGCGTCAAGCGCGGCATCAATCCATTCGCCTCGGGCTCGGCGCTGCATACGCACGTGATGAAAACCGAGGCGCTCAAGCAGGCCTTGGACCAATACGGATTTGACGCCGCATTCGGCGGCGCGCGCCGCGACGAGGAAAAGAGCCGCGCCAAGGAACGCATCTTCTCATTCCGCTCCAAGGATCACGTCTGGGATCCGCGCAATCAGCGGCCCGAATTGTGGAACCTGTTCAACACGCGGGTGCGTCAGGGTGAATCGATCCGCGTCTTTCCCCTGTCGAATTGGACCGAGCTCAACGTCTGGCACTACATCATGCTGGAGAATATTCCGGTGGTGCCGCTCTATTTCGCCAAGGAACGGCCGGTGGTAGCGCGCAACGGCACCTGGATCATGGTCGATGACGACCGCATGCCGCTGGAGCCGGATGAAAAGCCGCAACACCGTCTGGTGCGCTTCCGCACGCTCGGCTGCTATCCGCTGACCGGCGCGATCGAATCCCCGGCGGCGACGCTCGCCGACATTGTCGCCGAGATGCAGACGGCCCGCGTCTCGGAGCGGCAGGGCCGGCTGATCGACAACGACGACACGGCGTCGATGGAGAAAAAGAAGCGGGAAGGATATTTCTAGATGAATATCGCTCCCACCCAACAATTCCAGGACGATGGATCGACGAAGGATTTGCTTCGCTTCATCACCTGCGGCTCGGTCGACGACGGCAAATCGACCCTGATCGGCCGCCTGCTCCACGATTCAAAACTCATTTTCGAAGACCAATTGGCGACGCTGGCGCAGGACTCCGCGCGTCACGGCACCACCGGCAAGGACCTCGATTTCGCGCTCCTGGTGGACGGCCTTCAGGCCGAGCGCGAGCAAGGAATCACGATCGACGTTGCCTACCGGTTCTTCTCCACCGACAGGCGCTCCTTCATCGTCGCCGATACGCCGGGACACGAGCAATTTACCCGAAACATGGCGACCGGCGCATCCGGCGCAGAACTCGCGATCATCCTGATCGACGCCCGCAAGGGCGTGCTGGTGCAGACGCGGCGGCATTCGCTGATCTGCTCGCTGCTCGGAATTCGCCACATCGTGCTGGCGGTGAACAAGATCGATCTGGTCGACTTCGACGACAAGACATTCGAGCGCATTGTTGCGGATTACAAGGCCTTCGCCGCCGATCTCGGCTTCGTCTCGATCGCGGCCGTTCCGATCTCGGCCCGCTTTGGCGACAACGTGACGCTGCCGTCGGAAAATACGCCCTGGTATCGGGGGCCGACGCTGTTGAGCTACCTGGAAAGCGTCGATGTCGAGAGCGAGACGCTCGCAAAGCCCTTCCGGTTTCCGGTGCAGTGGGTCAATCGGCCGAACGCCGATTTTCGCGGCTATTCGGGGACCGTCGCGTCCGGCCAGATCAAGGTCGGCGATGCGATCGTCGAAGCAAATTCAGGCCGCGCCTCGCGGGTCGCCAAGATCGTCACCTATGACGGCGAGCGGGCGACCGCGTCGGCCGGGGATGCCATCACGCTCACGCTCGCCGACGAAATCGACATCGTCAGGGGCGATATTCTGGTCAACGCCAAGGCGCGGCCGGAAGTTTCCGATCAATTCGCCGCCCATGTCATCTGGATGAGCGACGAGCCGCTGGTCCCGGGCCGCTCCTATCTCAGCCGCATCGGCACCAGGACGACGCCGATGACGATCACCGCGATCAAGCACAAGGTCGACGTCAACACGCGCAAGCATCTCGCGGCGACCAAGCTCGAACTGAACGATATCGCGGTTTGTAATCTGTCCACGGCAACGCCGATCGCCTTCGACCCCTACGAGCAGAACCGTAGAACCGGCGCCTTCATCATCATCGACCGCTTCACCAATCACACCGTCGGCGCGGGAATGATCGCCTTCGGGCTGCGGCGCGGCACCAACATCCACTGGCAGCCGCTCTTGATCGGCAAGACGGAGCGTGCGGCACTGAACAAGCAGAAGCCCGCCATCGTCTGGTTCACCGGCCTTTCCGGCGCCGGCAAGTCGACGATCGCCAACATCGTCGAGCAGCGGCTGCATGCCGGCGGCCATCACACCACCCTGCTCGATGGCGACAATGTGCGCCACGGCCTCAACCGCGACCTCGGCTTCACCGAGGCCGATCGCGTGGAGAATATCCGTCGCGTCGGCGAGGTGGCCAAACTGATGGTCGAAAGCGGTCTGGTCGTTCTGTGCTCTTTCATTTCGCCATACCGGGCGGAGCGCGACATGGTGCGCGGCCTCGTCGAGCCGGGCGAGTTCATCGAAGTTTTCGTCGATACGCCGATCGCGGATTGCATGCGGCGTGATCCCAAAGGGCTTTATGCCAAGGCGCAAGCCGGCCAGTTGAAGAATTTCACCGGCGTCGATGCGCCATACGAGCCGCCTGAAAGCGCCGAAGTGCATCTCCACACGCTAGATAAATCGCCCGAGCAATTGGCGGAACTGGTGCTCAACGCGCTCGCGGAGCGTCAGATCGTAACCGGCCCGCAGCCGTCCTGAATCTGCGAATGCCGTGGCGCGCTGCGTTCCGCGTCCGCCGCAATCAGCCGTCACTGTTGCGACGAGGACGATGAGGAATCCGACGACTGCGTCGGCAATGACGGCGTCGGCGCCGAAGCGACCGGCGCCGGTGGCGTGCTGGCCTGCACCGCGGGCTGGTTCGGCGTGGGAGCCAGAGGTGTTCCGCTCAAGCAAGCGTTCCAACAGCTTCCCATCCGGGCGCCGCAGCCCTGCATGCATTTGTTCCAGCTCTGGGTTTGACTGGTGACGTTGAAGCCCTGGTAGCACGAGCTTTGGCACGTCATGTTGCCTGATCGACAGGTCGTTTGACACATGACCGTGTTCGCGGCGGAGCTTTGCGATCCGCCGCCCGTATTTCCTGCGCCGCTGATGGGACTGACGTTCGGGCCGCCCGACGCTCCACTGTTGGTGCCGCCCGCGCCGCCGCCCGTCGTACCACCGGTCGAACCGGCAATCGCTCCGGCCGCCGGGCTGCCGGACCCTGCGGCGCCGTGACCTGCGGATTTCGACGGCCGGCTCGGTCCCGAGAACGCGTACCAAAAGCACAGCGTGCTGAAGCCGAGGACCGCAAGGCAGATCAGAAAGCGCTTCACACGATTTTCCCCGGCGAAAAACCGATCCGGCTCTTCGTAAATCGGACTATCCGGTTATCCAGCGACGAGCGCCGAAATTCCGCTTTCGATCCAGGAACTCGTCGAGGGCGGCATGCCACGGTACAACGTCGCTCGCGGCCGCGGCAGAATTTACGCCCGCCTCGAGCGCCCGGCAGGCGGAAGCGATTCTGCCCGAAGCCTGCTCATACATTTTCTTCCATTCGGCAAAATCGGTGTCCGATGGCGTGAACTGGTACGTCAGGTTGCACTTGAAGTTCGAATGCGCGGCGATGACTGTTTCAATGCGCTCGTTCTGCGCAAACACGGCGACCACTTCCTCGATCGCCGCCTTGTCGAGCAGCATCGTCAGCCGGCCGAGATTGCTCTTGTAGACGACGACGGTGGATCGCGTCGACAAGATATAATCGGCTTTGCGCTCGATGAGTTCGAGGTTTGCCTCGTAGAGATCGTGCATGGCCCGCAACTCGGCGATGAGCGCCGCGGAAAACCGCTCCATTTCCGACGCGGTTCTCTTATCGTTGCGCTGGCCGGTGACGACATGATTCATGATGACGATGGTCAGCATGAGCACGACAGGGAGAAACGGTGCGACCCAATGGCCGAGAGCTTGTGGCATTTTCTCAACTCCTTCGTCTCTTGCCGCGCCGGTATGCGCGAACCCCGGATGACGCTAAGTGCAGCATTGTGGCGAAGTTCGGTTCACAATGTCTTTAGCTCCGATCCAGCGACGTACGCCGCATCGGCGATTGCGCCGCAGCGCTAACGCATGGCAGTCGCGGCAAGATCGAGTTCCGTAGCGAGGGCCTCGTTCCACGTCCGTGGCGCAATGCCGAAAACCTGCCGTATCCGCGAAAGGTTGAGACGCGAATTGCGCGGCCGCACGGCGCGGGTGGGATATTCGGCGCTGGCAATGGCGTGCACCTGCTCGACCGCCAGGCTGACACCGCGCGACCTGAGCCCCTCGACGATGGCGACGGCAAAGCCGTGCCAACTGGTCTCGCCCGCATTGGCGAAATGAACAATGCCGCCGGCCTCCGCGCAACGTGCGCGCAAACCATCGAGCCCGTCCGCAACAATGTCGACAACAGCTTCGGCGGCCGAGGCAGCCGAAGTCGGCGCACCCACCTGATCGGCGACGACGCGCAATTCCTTTTGCTCGCGAGCGCGGCGCGCGATGGCGCGGAGGAAATTGGTTCCAGCGGCCGAATAGACCCAGGACGTGCGCATGACGAGAGAATCCCCGCCGGCGGCGCGAATTGCGTCTTCGCCCGCAAGCTTGCTCGCGCCGTAGACCGAGAGCGGGCTTGTCGGATCGTCCTCGCGCCACGGCCGGTCGCCGGCGCCGTTGAATACATAGTCGGTGGAGAAGTGAATGAGCGGCATCTTATTTTTTGCAGCCCATCGCGCCATCGCGCCGGGGGCCGCGGCATTGACGAGGTAGGCGAGATCGCGCTCGTCCTCCGCCTTGTCCACGGCCGTATAGGCGGCTGGATTGATGACCAATTCCGGCGCAAGGCGATCGAGCGTTGGCGCGATCTCGTCGGGCCTGGTGAGGTCGAGCATCGCGCGGTCGGCGGCGATGACATCGTAAGCCCTCAGCCGGGTGCGCAACGCACTTCCGACTTGCCCGGAAACGCCGGTGATTAGAATACGCATCGGTGTCCTAGACGATCAGCCTGACCGCGACGATCACGAGCACCAGAGCAAGCGCGACACGCACCACCGCGTCAGGCGCGCGGCCCGCCAGGTAGCTGCCGACAATGATGCCCGGCAGCGAACCGACCAGGAGGGTGCCAAGCAAACCCCATCTGATGGAACCAAGGTACCAATGACCGACGCCGGCCAGAAGCGTCAGCGGAACCGCGTGGGCAATGTCGGAGCCGACGATGCGGGCAACCTGCATTTTCGGATGCAACAACAGCAAAACGGTGACGCCGATCGCGCCGGCGCCGACCGAAGTTGCCGAGACCAGAATGCCCATCGCAAATCCCAACGCGATGGTGAACGCGCGGACCGAGCCGGGATCAAGAGCGGCCATGCGTTCGGCGTAGCGTTCGCGCACGCGCCTGGCGACAATCAAGAACAGCGCGGTGATCAACAGGACAATGCCCAGGGTCAGCGTGATGATGTCCTGCGCCATGGCGCCGTGAAGATCGACCCAGGAAAGCGCGAGCAGGGTCATGATGGTGGACGGCACGCTGCCCAGCGCCAACAGGCCGACCAGTCGCCAGTCGATGGTGCGTCCCGCGCCATGAACCAGCGTGCCGACCGTCTTCGTCGAGGCGGCAAAAAGCAGGTCGGTGCCGACCGCGGTCGCCGGATGAACACCAAAAAGAAGAATAAGCAGCGGCGTCATCAACGAACCGCCGCCGACGCCGGTCATGCCGACGAGAACGCCGACCAGGAAGCCTGACAAGACGTAAAGCTGATTGATCGAAGCAAGATGCTGCATCAAG
>DATJYT010000403.1:0-2073 GCA_035499475.1 Xanthobacteraceae bacterium
CATAGACCATCTCGTTCAGCACCATCCTGGCATTCGACGCCAGGCCAAACACGGTGCCGTCGATGAAGGTGATGCCAAGCGTCGAATTCGAGCCGCTCTGGACGGTGTCGCCCTTCTCGACATTGTCGCCCATGTTCAGGATGATGGAGACGCCGTTGCGGATGACGGTCGCACTGCCCTGCAGCTTGGTGACGTGGCCGATCATCTGGCTTGCGGTCGCGGCAGCGCCGCCAGCCTGAGCCACTTGCACGTGGCCGACGAGCGCGTCGACGAGGCTGCCGGTCAGATGCGCGCCGTCAGGGGAAGCGAGCGGCGCACGCTTGTCGCCCTTGAAGTAGTCGTGCAGGACGAGCTCGCGGCCGTCCTCGGACAGGATCAGGTCGACGCCGCTGCGCTTGAAGTCGCCATGAAACAACAGATGCGCGTCGGGAATGACGATGGAATCCGCGGGCGCATGCGTGGGAATGGAATCGACATGGACATAGGAATGGGACGGCGATCCCACGCCTTCCGAGGCTGTCGAGGCATCAAATGTGCCAGCGTAATTCAAAGGGCCCCCTGCCAAGTGTTAATAATTTAATAAAAAATCAGGCCGCTAACCTTGCATACCACTAGCCGAGGCGTTCCGAAACCATCTTCAGCTTGTGTTAACTGTCGCGGAGATGGTTGCAAATCCGCCACTATTCTTTCGGCAACACTCGGAACTCAAGTCTTAAAAGACGGAATTTCAAGTGGAACCAGGTATATTCTGTGAGATCAAATGTAATATCAAATCATTCCAAATATAGATTAGCTAATCAATACTTTGGTGCACTTCCTGCTGCGCGTCCTTGTATGAAACTGCGCCATCTTCCGTTGCCAAAACTATGATCCCGATAACAAAATTTCCGAATTTAAGCGAGTTAGCTATATCCAGCGGAATTGCGCGCCAATACAACCGAAGCATGTATTTCGCGGGCTATCGCCGCCGTTCTTCCAGTCAGCCGGGAGGCCATTGCATACAATTTGAGGAAAGGCGACCAGACCGGATTTAGCCTGTCTTGCGGTTCCGCGCCGCATCTCCCCGCTCTTAAGCAGACGAAAAGCCCCGTGACCGATCATCGCACGCGAAGGATCCGGTCACGCGCGGCCCGCAAGAAAGCCTCGCCGATGCCCGGACAGGGGGCGTCAGATGGGGTTTCTCGGCTACGCGCGCGCGCCGCGTGCGGCGATACTCGCCTGCGGCTTGGGCCTGGGCAGCTTGGGCTTGAGTGGCCTGTGCTTGAGCGGTTCGGCCGGCGGCGCAGCTGCCGCCAGCCTGCAAATCGCGGGCGCGCTCGGGCATGCGACCGAGTCCACCGAGCCATTCGGGCTTGTGGCGACGCGCATCTACTTTGGCGGCATCCTCGCAAAATGGCTCGGCGTGATACAGCGGCTCGACGACGAGCGCGTGCAGCTTGCGCTGTGCGAGGGCGACCGTGAGCACTGCGCTTCCGAGGCGGCATTGCAGTTTCTCGCGATTGTCGACGTTGCGCGGCAGCGTGACGGCCGCGCCCGGCTGGGCGAGATCAACCGCGCGATCAATCTGGCGATTCATCCGGTGGGCGATCTTGCCCAATTCGGCGAGATCGACGTCTGGAGTTCGCCGCTCGTGACCTTCTACCGTGGCGCCGGCGATTGCGAAGACTATGCAATCGCCAAATACGAGGCGTTGCGCATGGCCGGCATCCCGGCCGGCGATCTCAGGATCGTGGTGCTGTCGGACGTGCTTCGCGGAGAAGGCCACGCGGTTGTGGCCGTGCGGCTCGACGGCCATTGGCTGATCCTCGACAACCGACGCATGGCGATGATTGAAGACGTCGCGGTCAGAAACTACCGGGCGCTCTTCGTCATCGATCAGTTCGGCGTCATGAAATACTTTGACACGCCGCTGCTCGCGTCCCTCCCGGACCGCGACGCCGACCCTGCCGCTCTCCTCAATACGACGGGCATGCCAGACGTGGGCAGTATCCTGCTTCAGGAATCGGATGGCTTGCGTCGCCGGTGAATGACAGGTTCCGGCTTCAGCGCGGCACAAGAGCTCTTTTCCGCATC
>DATJYT010000404.1:0-4831 GCA_035499475.1 Xanthobacteraceae bacterium
GTACGAGAAGCTCGCCGGCATGACCGGCACGGCGGTTACCGAGGCGGACGAATTCCAGGACATCTACAATCTCGAAGTGCTGGAGATTCCGACCAACATGCCGATGGTCCGCATCGACGACGATGACGAGGTCTATCGCACCGCGGCGGAGAAATACCGCGCCATCATCACGCTCATCGAGGAGTGCAAGACGCGCGGCCAGCCGGTGCTGGTCGGCACCACGTCGATCGAGAAGTCCGAGCAGCTTGCGGAGATGCTGCGCAAGCATGGCTGGGAGCAGCATGACTTCTCCGATCCCAACGCGTTCGCTTCGCTGTATTCCGGCGACGAAGGCGCTTCCAAGGCCAAGGTGTTCGCCATCCTCAACGCCCGCTACCACGAGCAGGAGGCCTATATCGTTTCGCAGGCCGGCGTTCCGGGCGCCATCACGATCGCCACCAACATGGCCGGCCGCGGCACGGACATTCAGCTCGGCGGCAACGCCGACATGCGGATTCGCCAGGAGATCACCGACATCGAGGATCCGCGCGAACGGGACAGGGACCCGCGGGCCGTCGAAATCCGTGCGCAGGTCGCGCGGTTGAAGGAGAAAGCGCTGGGCGCCGGCGGTCTCTACGTGCTCGGCACCGAACGCCACGAGAGCCGCCGCATCGACAACCAGTTGCGCGGTCGGTCCGGACGTCAGGGCGATCCCGGCCATTCCAAGTTCTTCCTGTCGCTCGAAGACGATCTGATGCGCATCTTCGGGACCGACAAGCTCGACGGCATGCTGACCAAGCTCGGCCTCAAGGAGAACGAGGCCATCATCCATCCTTGGATCAACAAGGCCTTGGAAAAAGCGCAGCAGAAGGTCGAGGCGCGCAACTTCGACATTCGCAAGAACATTCTGAAGTTCGACAATGTCATGAACGATCAGCGCAAGGTCATCTTCGATCAGCGCGTCGAATGGATGGACGATAAGATCATCGCCGAAGTCGTCGCCGACATGCGTCACACCGTAATCGACGACCTCGTGGCCAAGCATGTTCCGGAGAACGCCTATCCGGAGCAATGGGACGTTGCCGGTCTGCGCGAGGAGATCAAGCGCGTTCTCAATCTTGATCTCCCTGTCGACGAATGGGCCAAGGAGGAAGGTATTGCCGACGAGGAGCTCTTCGCCCGCGTGGAACGCCGTGCCGACGAGCATATGGCGGCGAAGGTTGCTCAGTGGGGCACCGACGTCATTCGGTATGTCGAGAAGTCGATCCTGCTGCAGACTCTCGACCATCTGTGGCGTGAGCATCTGGTCATGCTCGATCACCTTCGCCAAGTCATCGGGCTGCGCGGCTACGGCCAGCGCGATCCGCTCAACGAATACAAGGCGGAGGCCTTCAGCCTGTTCGAGACGATGAGTCAGAGCCTGCGCGAGGCAGTGACGGCGCAGCTCATGCGCGTTGAGATTCAAGCGGCGCCGCCGCCGGAACCGGCTCCGCCGCCCTTGCCGATGATGGCCGCGCATAAGCTCGATCCGTCGACCGGCGAGGACGAGATGGCGCTGGCCATGGCGGGCGCCGAGACATTGGCGCGTCACGGCATCGGATCGGGCGCGACGGCCGCTGCTACCGCGGTGGCGGTGCGGAATCCGAAGGATCCGTCAAGGTGGGGCAAAGTCGGCCGCAACGAAACCTGTCCGTGCGGCTCGGGCAAGAAATTTAAGCATTGCCACGGACGTTACGCCTGACAAGGAACGAGCAAGCAGGATCGGCCAATGCTGCCTGCTTGATACCTGATCCTGGGACTACTGGAATCCCCAGCGGCTATCGAATGAGCCGGCCGGCAACACCGGCTGCGCGCCGCTCATGACGCCGCTCTTCGGAGGCGGCGAAGCGGCGACGTTCGCTTCTTTCTGTGGTTGCGCCGTGGTGGCTTTGGAGGCGTCGGCGTCCTGCGTATCGTTCTTCTTCGGTTCGGCGACGGGCTTTATTCGCAAGCCCGCGGCGGTGGCCGTCTCGCTATGCACGACGGGCTTTGATTTAGGCGGCGGCGCCGGAGTCGCGGCGGCGGTTGCGCTTGCCGGCGGCACCGTATCGCTTTTTGACGAGAACAGATTGCCGAAGAAGCCGGTGCGGCTCGGCGACGACGCGTCGGCCGACGCGACGTGAGTCGAGGAGGGAGACGGTCGTGAAGAAAACAAGCCGCTGAAAATTCCCCTCGAGTTGCTATCGGTGCTCGAAGCGGTCGTGACGGATGCCGTCGTCGCGGGCTCCGACCTTGCGGCGGAAAGTATCGGCGGCAGACGGCCCGGCTGCAACGGCGGCACATGCAGGTGGCCTTCGTTGTCGTAAGTGTAGGTCGGATTCTCGAGCTTCGACGCAAAAACCCGATTCATGCCGCCGTCGGTCCCGGTGTTTGGCGGCGCCGTAGGCACATTTTGGCTGATCAACTGCGCAATCTGGTAATCGTCATTGCGCTGCTTATCCATCGCCGGCCCGGCGATCTGCGGATCGATCTCGAAGGCCGGACAGCGGCCGGTCGGAGTGAACGTGAGGGGCCTGGAGTCGGCCGCCGCCGCCGCGTCGAACACATAGTGCCGATCGCAGACGTCCACCTTCGGCTCCAGATGCGAGACTTCAAAGTGGTCGTTGCCTTCCTTGAGCATCTTCCAGAAGGCGATGTTCGGATTGTCGCGATGCCGCGCCATGTTGGCGGGCGTCATGCGGAATGGATAGGCCTGGATCTGAAAGGACTTCTGGCCGCCCAGAAAGGCCTCGCGCGCCAGCGAATAGATTTCGCCGATCTCCTCGTCGGTCATGGCGTAGCAGCCGCGTGACGAGCAATCGCCGTGGATCATCAGGAAATTGCCGGTACGACCGTTCGCCCGGTCATAGGCGTTGGGGAAACCGATATTGATGGCGAGGTAGTAGTTGGAGTTCGGATTCATCAGGCCGGGGGTGATCTGATAAAAACCCTCGGGCGCTTGGCGATCGCCCTCCTTGACCTTGGGGCCGAGGTCGCCCGACCAACGGCAGATGGGATAGACCTTGAGCAGCTCGTAGCGTCCGGTGGTGTCCTGCTTCCAGACTTCGAGTTCGGATTCTTCCTTGAACACGCGGACCAGGATCGGCGAATCCTTCGGCATGTTCTTCTGGTCGAGCAGCGTCAGCATTTCGGGCGACAATTCTTTCATCGCCCTGGTCGGTAGCTGATAGCCGTCGTCGCCGTAGCAGCCCGCGAGCGACAACGCTGCGGCGAGAACTGCCGACGTTAAAAGTGCGCGGCAATTAAGCGCGCGGACAAGGGAAGCGCGGATCAATGCGAGGCTCCCCGACCGATGGACCATCCCCATGCCATCACGCGCTAATCGTTATCCTTAAGAGGCGGCTTTCGCAAGGCAGCGAAGTTGAGGCGACAGCATGAAGGGCGGCCTTAAATGAATGGTAAACTTTCTCTAAATTTTCCGATCTGCCAAGGAATTAGCCCGCCGAAACGGATTTGTCCGAGCGTTCGCGAAACAAGCGCTGGCCGATCGCGGCAATATTGTGGCGGCGGCCTTCAGCGCAGCATTCCAGCTCGGCGCCATGAAGGATCAGGCGAGATTTCGGCCTATGGCTGAGAATTTCTCGCGCCGGAGCCGGGTCACGGTGGCCCGATCGAGGCCGCTCAATTCGGCAAGCGCCTTGGTGATAGCCTCGGCCGTCGCCGCGATCGCCGCCGTAGGATCGCGGTGGGCGCCGCCGGCCGGTTCGGGCACGACGGTATCGACGATGCCGAAGCGCTCGAGGTCCTGCGCGGTGATCTTCATGCCGGATGCCGCATCCTGGGCCTTGGTGGTATCCCGCCACAGGATCGAGGCCGCGCCTTCCGGCGAAATCACGCTGTAGATGGCGTGCTCGAGCATGAGGACCCGATTGGCCGTCGCGATGGCGATGGCGCCGCCCGAGCCGCCTTCACCGATGATCGCCGCGATATTGGGAACGCCCAGCGCGAGGCAGGCTTCGGTCGAGCGCGCTATGGCCTCGGCCTGACCGCGCTCTTCGGCGCCGATGCCCGGATAGGCGCCCGCGGTGTCGATCAAGGCGATAACCGGAACATCGAAATGGTCCGCCATGCCCATGAGCCGTGCCGCCTTGCGGTAGCCTTCCGGCCGCGCCATGCCGAAATTGTGCTTGAGGCGGCTGTCGGTATCCGAGCCCTTTTCGTGGCCGATGACGCACACGCTCTCGCCGCGAAAGCGTCCGAAGCCGCCGATAATGGCGGCATCCTCACCGTGCTTGCGGTCGCCGGCGAGCGGCACGAAGTCGGTGATGAATGCCGCCACATAATCGAGGCAATGCGGCCGCTGCGGGTGCCGCGCGACTTGCGTCTTCTGCCACGGCGTCAGGCCGGTGTAGAGTTCCTTGAGGGATTGCGCCGCCTTGGCTTCGATGCGGTTGATCTCGTCGCCGATCGCAACCGCATCGCCCTCCTTTTGCAGCGCCCGCAACTCCTCGATTTTGGCCTCAAGCTCGGCTACCGGTTTTTCGAAATCGAGATATGCGCGCATCAAGCAATCAACTTCGAACAACGGAGAAAGCGGCGCCGGCTTTGCGCGCGGCTACTCGCCAGCGGAACAGGCACGAGTCAAGCGATGGCCTGATGCCCATATAGGTCCCGGTCAATTTTGCGCCAGTGGATGCAAATCGCGCACGAGACTTTTCAGGCGCTCTTCGAGCACATGCGTGTAAATCTGCGTGGTCGAGATGTCGGCGTGGCCGAGCAGCGTCTGCACGACCCGCAGGTCCGCTCCATTGTGCAGGAGGTGGCTCGCGAAGGCATGGCGCAGCACATGCGGGCTCACCTGCGCCGCGCGCAG
>DATJYT010000405.1:0-2361 GCA_035499475.1 Xanthobacteraceae bacterium
GACCACGTGGTCGCCGGCCTTGAGCTGGCCGGTGAGCGCGAGCGTCACCGCCGCCATCCCGGTCGCCGTGGCGCGGGCGGCTTCGGCGCCCTCGAAGGCCGCCATGCGGGCCTCGAACATGGCGACGGTGGGATTGGCGAAGCGCGAATATTGGAAGCCGGGTTCTTCGTTCTTGAAGCGCCGCTCGGCCTGGGCGGCGTTGTCGTAGACGTAGCCCTGGGTGAGGAACAGCGCTTCCGAGGTCTCGCCGAACGACGAGCGCAGGATGCCGGCTTGCACCAAATTGGTTTCGGGGCGGTATTTTCTTGTCGCGGACGCGGACATGCGGCCCTCCTTTGGCCAAACAAAACCCGGCCGGGAGGAAAATCCTCGGGCCGGGCTCAAGCGTCCCCGGCCTTTTAGCGATTTATTTTACGTGGCTGCAAGCCGGCCGGCTCAAATGACCACGGGATAACGGGGTTTATACGCCGCGCCCGTCTTTGCGTCAAACCTGGCATCGCGTTAGATCGCCGGCGCCGTGCCGATTTCCTTCTCACCAACGGATGCCGGAATTCTGCCCGACCGCATGATCGCGGCGCTGGCCGAACAAGGCGGGATTCGCGCCGCCTATCCGTTCGTGCCGGATCAAATCCAGCCGGCGAGCCTCGATCTGCGGCTCGGCGCGGTGGCGTATCGCGTGCGCGCGAGTTTCTTGCCGGGCCCCGGCACGACGGTGGCGCGGCGGATCGCCGAACTGAAGCTTCACGAATTTCCGCTCGCCGGCGGCGCCGTGCTGGAAACCGGCTGTGTCTATATCGTGCCGCTGATCGAGAGCCTTGCTCTGCCGGCGGAGGTCGCGGGCGCGACCAATCCGAAGAGCTCGACCGGGCGGCTCGACGTCTTCACCCGCGTCATCGCCGACGAGACGCGCGGCTTCGATCGGGTGGCGGCCGGTTATCACGGTCCGCTCTATGCGGAGATCAGCCCAAAGACGTTTCCGGTGCTGGTGCGCGAGGGATCGCGGCTGTCGCAGTTGCGGCTGCGGCGCGGCGAGGCTGCGCTCAATGCCGATGCCCTGCGCACTTTGCACGCGCACGAACGGCTGGTCGATCGCGGTGAGGCCGTGATGGGTGACGGTATCGCCGTGAGCATCGATCTTTCGGCAGCGGGAAAGAGAGAAGGCATTGTCGGCTACCGCGCCAAGCGCCACACGGCCGTCATCGAAGTCGAGCGATCCGGCGCCTATGAAGTCGCCGAGTTCTGGGAGCCGATCGCCGCGCGCGGTGACAGGAGCCTGATCCTCGATCCGGATGAATTCTACATCCTGGCTTCCAACGAAGCCGTGCAGGTGCCGCCCGACTTCGCCGCCGAAATGGTGCCGTTCGATCCACTGGTCGGCGAATTTCGCGTCCACTATGCGGGCTTCTTCGATCCAGGCTTTGGCTATGCCGGCGCCGGCGGTGTCGGCTCGCGGGCGGTGCTCGAAGTGCGCTCGCGCGAGGTGCCGTTCATCCTCGAGCACGGGCAGATCGTCGGCCGTCTGGTCTACGAGAAAATGCTGGCGCGTCCCGATCGGCTTTATGGTGCCGGCATCGGCTCAAACTATCAGGCGCAAGGGCTCAAACTGTCGAAGCACTTTCGCGCCTGAACATCGGCAGCCGCTCGCGTGCGATCGCATAAGCGCGCCAAGCGGCCAGCGCGACGCCAAAGACCGCGATCCAGACGATCCGCGAACCGTAACGGTCGTGCGGATTCGAGATCACGCCGCAGAACGCCGCGTTGGCCAGCAGCGCAAGCCCGATCGTGACCGCGAGGCGGCCGAGATCGGCGAAGTCCGCGCTCCACAGGCCCAGCAGCAGCAACAGCGGCATCAAGGCCATGGCGGCGAGCGCAACCGGCACATGGATCTCGTTGATCGCCCGGAAGTGAACTTCGCCCTGCTGCTGGCGCGCCGCGTGCATCGCCGGCGCCACCGACGGCGTGTAGCGCTCGATGATGCCGTAGGTGTGCAGCACCGTGGTCAGGATGCCTTCGCCGGTCGCGACCGCAATGAGCTGGCGCCAAGTCGCGACTGCGGCGGTTTCGATCTGCATCGCCGGATAGTCGTGCAGGCTCCCGAGCACGATGGTGCGCATTTCATCGCCAAGACCGGCAAAGCGGCCGAGCTTGTTGAAGGCGCTCTGACCCCACAGGAAGGTGTCGGCATCGAGCGGAAGCTCATGGCGGTAGGGACAGAGCCTCAGCCGCGGATCTGGACAATGATCGTTGAGATAGCGCGTCACGATGCCGTCCTGGAGCATGCGGCCGAACGCGATGCCATAGCCGCCGGGTGTCCAGGCGATGGTTTTGCCGACGATGAAATTCCCGGCGAGCAGCATGACG
>DATJYT010000406.1:0-6007 GCA_035499475.1 Xanthobacteraceae bacterium
TCCACGTGCCCTATCGCGGCGAGACCCCGGCGCTGACCGACCTCATCGCCGGACGGGTGCAAGTGATCTTCATTCCGATGCCGGCATCGATCGAATATGTCAAAGCCGGCGCGTTGCGTGCGCTGGCCGTCACGACGACGACGCGATCCGACATCATGCCCGACGTTGCGTCCCTCAACAACTTCGTGCCAGGTTACGAAGCAAGCACGTGGTATGGGGTCGGCGCGCCCAAGAATACGCCCGAAGAAATCATCGACATGCTCAACAGGGAGATCAACGCCGCGCTCGCCGACCCGCAGATCAGGTCACGCCTTGTCGCTTTGGGCGGCATGGTGCTTGCGGGCTCGCCCGCCGATTTCGGCAAGCTCATCACCGACGAGACCGCGAAGTGGGCGAAGGTCGTGAAGTTTGCCGACATCCACGCCGAGTGACTCGGCAAGGCCCGACACCCCAGCTTGACAGCGGGATGTCCTGTGAAAGTATGGAAGCAGCATCTATCGCTGGCGCTGCAATAGAACTTTCAGGAGTCCTACATGCCAAAAATCAGGCATCTCGCTCTCATGTGCATGAACCCGGAGAAGCTCGCGAAGTTCTATTGCGAGGTGTTCGACATGGAGGTGGTTGGGCGTAATGCTTCGGGAGGCGTCTTTCTCAGCGACGGTTACATGAATCTCGCTCTCCTACACCAGCAGGCGGTCGGCAAGTCTCCGGGCCTCAACCACTTCGGCTTCCATGTCGAGGACGCTGATGAAATCGCGCAACGCCTGAGCAAGTGGGACGTCGTCGGCCCGGAGAAGCGGCCGGCCAACCGCACCTATGCGGAGCAGCGCGCGACCGATCCCGAGGGCAACAACTTCGATATCGCGGAGGGCGGCTTCGACCGCGAGGCCGCCGACCGCAAGAAAGCGAAGGCAGCCGTCGGGGCCTGAGCGGGATTTGTCGGCGCGGCGCTATATGTCCCGCGCCGCGGCGCCGATCAGAGACTTGCGTTCGGAGTCGTGGCCGTTCGCCCCATCCGGCCTTTTGACCTGGGTGACGCCGTCGGTAATGATCTTGGTCAACTGCATGACCGACTGGGTGAGCGCGGCGTAGTCCGCGACATCGCGCTGAACGCGATTGCCGTCGCTTTGCAGTTTGTCGCGCAATCCTTTGAGCTCATCGATCAGATTGTCGATTTCGCGCATCGAACTTCCCGACACACGACCCAAAAGAGCGCCGAGGTCGCTGGCCGCGATCTCGCTTTCGCCGGCAGTCTCGCGAAGAGCCGCGCTGTCCCGGCGCACCAGTTCGCGGATATTTCCCTCGACATCGATGTCTTGTGAATTATCGATCTCGGCCGGCTTGATCGGTCTGGCAATGTTCATGATGGAACCCCCTTGCAACATCCGCCCCCTGTCCCGGGCGGTTGTCCGACACCACAATGGCCGCATGAAATTGTGACCACTTCGCGGCCCGGTGGTAGCCAATTGCCCCGACTGGCGATTTCCAGGCGGCCCTCCTGCTCTCGGGCCCGCGATTCGGCCGAGATTTCAGCGCCGCGCAAAAATAATCAGCAGGAGGCCGATCAGCGCTGTTCCGCCGCCATAGTAGACCCACTGGACCTGGCTGATCATGAAGCTTGAGGCCGGCCACGCAACGTAGCCCGAGCCTTGCCCCATCCAGAGCAAGCCCATCGCCATTGCAATTATGCCGACGATCGTCAGGAGCGTTTTCATGGCGGCAGCGCGTTCATCCCAGGCCTAGTGCGCGGCATCCCAATTATCGGCGGCATGCGCCTCGACCTGTAACGGCACCGAGAGCGACAGCGCCGGCGTCGGGGCGTCCATCATCACGGCGGCGACCACCGGCAACGTTTTTTCGACCTCGTTCTCAGGCACTTCAAAGACGAGCTCGTCGTGCACCTGCAGCAGCATTTGCGCCGTGAGCTTCTTCTTCTCCAGCGCCGCATCCATGCGGATCATGGCGCGCCGAATGATGTCTGCCGCCGTCCCTTGCAGCCGCGCGTTGACGGCAGCGCGTTCGTTGAAGGCGCGGATCGAGGCGTTCGACGCATTGATGTCCGGATAATGGCATTTACGTCCGAAGAGCGTCGTCACATAACCGTCCTTCTTGGCGGCTTTCTTGGTTTCCTCGATGAAGTCCCTAATGCCAGGGAAGCGCTCGAAATATTTCCTGATATAGGCGCCGGCCTCCTCGCGCTCGATGCCCAACTGGTTGGCTAGTCCAAAGGCGGAGATACCGTAGATGATGCCGAAATTGATCGCCTTGGCGCGACGGCGCACTTCGCCCGGCATATTCTTGACCGGCACGCCGAACATTTCCGATGCCGTCATAGCATGAATATCGAGGCCCTCGCGGAACGCCTTGCGCAGTTGCTCGATCTCCGCAATCTCGGCGAGAAGCCTGAGCTCGATCTGCGAATAATCCGCTGAGACAAGCTTGCTGCCCGGCTCGGCAATGAAAGCGCGCCGGATCTTGCGGCCGTCCTCGGTGCGGATCGGAATGTTCTGCAAGTTGGGTTCCGACGACGACAGCCGGCCGGTGGTGGTTGCGGCAAGTGCGTAGCTGGTATGGACCCGATGCGTCGTCGCATTCACATAACCCGGCAATGCGTCGGTGTAGGTCGATTTCAATTTCGAGACCTGCCGCCAGTCGAGGATCTTCTGGGGCAGCTCATGGCCTTGCTCGGCCAACTCATCGAGTACCCGCGCGCCGGTCGCCCATTGGCCGGTCTTGGTCTTGGTGCCGCCAGGAAGCTGCATTTTGCCGAACAGGATGTCGCCGATCTGCTTCGGGCTGCCGACATTGACCGGCTCGCCGGCAAGCCTGTTGATCTCGCCTTCGAGGCCGGCCGCCTCCTGCGCAAATTCGCCCGAGAGCCGCGACAGCACCTGCCGATCGATGGAAATGCCGCGCCGCTCCATGCGCGCAAGCACGCGAAGCAGCGGCCGTTCCAGCGTCTCATAGACGTTGAGCATGTGCTCGGCGGCAAGCCGCGGCTTGAGCACCTGCCACAGCCGCAGCGTCACGTCGGCGTCTTCGGCCGCGTACTCGGTCGCCTTATTGATCTCAACGCAGTCAAAGGTGACCTTGGTCTTGCCGGCTTTGGTCACCTCGTTGTAGTCGATGGTCTTGTGATTGAAGTAACGCTGCGCAAGCGGATCGAGGCCGTGATCGGAGCGGCCGGCATCGACCACGTAGGACATCAGCATGGTGTCGTCATAGGACGCGATCTCAACATGGCGTAGGGCGAAAATCTGCCAGTCGAATTTCAGGTTCTGGCCGATCTTGAGCACGCCCTTGTCCTCAAGAAGCGGCTTCATCGCCTCAAGCGCCTTGTCCTCAGGGATCTGATCGGTCGCCCGCTCGCCCTGAAATAGTCCGCCGCTGCCACCGTCGCCGCCTTGCCGATGGCTCAGCGGCACATAGCACGCCTCGTTCGGCGCGAGCGCCAGCGAGAAACCGCAAAGCTCCGCCTGCATCGGGTCGAGGCTGTTGGTTTCGGTATCGATCGCGACATAGCCTTGATCGCGCGCACGCTCGATCCAAAACTTGAGCCGATCGAGGCTGCGCACGCTTTCATATTTGGCGCGATCGAATTTCTGGCTGTGCGCGATATCGAGCCGCGCCGCAGCAAGGGATTTAGGCGTCAGCGCACCTTGGACGGCGCCGGATCTACCTCCGCCGTTTGCCGAGTGTGCGGTTGGGGCTGACTTGCCGAGCGCTGCGGACTGACCACCTCCGGACGGGTTTCGCGTATCGTTTTCCCCCGCAGGCGCAGAGAGGGGCGCACCTCCGGCCGATAGCTTTTTGTCCGGTTCGATCCCCGCGACATCGACGCTCGCAAACTCCGCAACGCGGCGCGTCAGCGAGTTGAATTCCATCGCCTTCAAAAAGGCGATCAACAGCTTGTAGTCGGGATCATGCACGGCGAGGTCGCCGACCGGCACATCGAGCTTGACGTTCTGGTCGAGCGTGACGAGTTTCTTCGACAGCCGCGCTTTGTCGGCATTATCGATCAGCGATTGACGGCGCTTCTCCTGCTTGATCTCGCCAGCGCGCTTGAGGAGCGTTTCCAGGTCGCCGTATTCGGCGATGAGCTGCGCCGCGGTCTTTACGCCGATTCCCGGCACGCCGGGCACGTTGTCGGTCGAATCGCCGATCAGCGACTGGACCTCGATGACCTTCTCTGGCGGCACCCCGAATTTCTCGATCACTTCGGCGCGGCCGATCTTCTTGTCCTTCATGGTATCGAACATGATGACGCAGTCGTTGACGAGCTGCATCAAATCCTTGTCCGACGAGACGATGGTCGCGGTGGCCCCCACCTCACAGGCCTGCCGCACATAGGTCGCAATCAGGTCGTCGGCCTCGAACCCGTCCTGCTCCAGGCAGGGCAGATCGAAGGCGTGGACCGCTTCGCGGATGAACTTGAATTGCGGGATCAAGTCGTCCGGCGGATCGGGCCGGTGCGCCTTGTAGTCGGGGTACATTTTGGTGCGGAAGGTCTTTTCCGATTTATCGAACACCACTGCCAGATGCGTCGGCTTGTCCTCATCCTTCATGTCGCGCAGAAGCTTCCACAGCATGTTGCAGAAGCCGAACACGGCATTGAGCTGCAAGCCGTCCGACTTGCGGTTGATCGGCGGCAACGCGTGGTAGGCACGGAAAACGTAGCCGGAGCCGTCGACCAGGAAGAGGTGATCCCCCTTCTTCAAGGGCCTGCTCAACGGCTTAGCGACGGCTTTTTCGGCTTTTTTTGCGGCGGGCATGATGGCCAATAATATAAGTGCTTCGCCGGCATTATCACCGCCCGCGCGACCGGCGCCAGCCATCGGGTAAGATTGTGGATTTTTCGCCGCTTCCGATCGACGCCGTGCTGCCGCGACTGACGGCGGCTTTGACCGCGAATACCGCAGCCGTGCTGGTCGCACCGCCAGGCGCCGGCAAGACCACCCGGGTTCCTCTCGTGCTCGCCGGAGAGGACTGGGCGCGCGACCGTCGCATTCTTGTCCTCGAGCCCCGCCGGCTCGCGGCGCGCGCCGCGGCCGACCGCATGGCGCAGACTCTCGGCGAGCGCGTTGGCGATACGGTGGGGCTGCGGGTGCGCTTCGGTTCCAGGGTGTCGCGCAAGACCCGCGTCGAGATCATTACCGAGGGCATCTTCACGCGGCTCATTCTAGACGACCCCATGCTCGACGGCGTAGCGGCCGTCTTGTTCGACGAGTTCCATGAGCGCTCGCTCGACGCCGACCTCGGCCTCGCGCTTGCCCGTGACGTGCAGCAGGGCCTGCGCGAGGACCTGCGCCTGCTCGTGATGTCGGCCACTATCGACGGCGCACGTGTGGCGGCCTTGCTCGGCAACGCGCCGATCGTTGAAAGCGAGGGCCGCGCCTTTCCCGTTGAGACTCGCTACGTCGGGCGGGACGTCCGGCCGATCGAGCCGCAAATTGCCGATACCATTGTGCGGGCCATGCGCGCCGAGCCGGGATCGGTGCTCGCATTTCTGCCGGGCGCAGCCGAGATCCGGCGCACCCAGGCCCAGCTCGAAGGCCGGACCGAGCCGGCGACCGACGTCGTTACGCTTTACGGCGCGCTTTCCGGCGAAGAGCAGGATCGCGCCATCGCGCCCGCCCCGCTTGGCCGCCGCAAGATCGTGCTCGCGACCTCGATCGCCGAGACCTCGATCACCATCGAAGGCGTGCGCATCGTTGTCGATAGCGGCCTTGCCCGGGTGCCGCGCTATGAGCCCGATGTCGGCGTGACCCGGCTCGAAACTGTCCGGGTTTCGCGCGCCGCCGCCGATCAACGCCGCGGCCGCGCCGGCCGCACCGAGCCCGGCGTCTGCTACCGCCTTTGGGACGAGCCGCAAACGGCGGCACTGGAACCATTCGCGCGGCCCGAAATACTTGCCGCAGACCTCTCCTCGTTTGCCCTCGATCTTGCCGCCTGGGGCAGCCCGCCGGCGAAATTGGCGTTCCTCGATCCGCCGCCGCGCGCAGCCTTC
>DATJYT010000407.1:0-5200 GCA_035499475.1 Xanthobacteraceae bacterium
ATCTCGATCCGCACGTTGCGCAACAAGCTCAACGAATATGCCGGCGACGGCATCCCGGTTCCGCCGCCCGGTGGCGGCGAGCCGCGCGCGGCGGCTTAGCGCGTCGTCACGGCGAGCGCGGGGAAGTAATTCCGCGACGGCGCGGGCTGGATTTGTTACGTCGCGTCGCCGCCATCAACCATGATGGTCTCGACCTCGCCGGCGCCGCTGCGGCGATAAACGGCGGCATCGTTGTATTCGGCCGAGGTGAAGCAGGCGACGCCCTGCTCGAAAGTTGGAAACTCGATCACCACGAAGCGATGAAACTTGTGCGGTCCTTCCATGATCTGGAAGCGCCCGCCGCGCGCGAGCACCTTGCCGCCATACTTGGCAATAATAGCAGGAACGAGATCGGTGTATTTCTTATACTCGATCGGATCGTTGATCCTCGAGCGCGCGACCCAATAGGCAGGCATTGACGCCGCTCCTGTGCTGCCCCGGCCCATTGTAGAGCGCGGGCGGGCGCAGTCACGGGGCTAAAGCCGCGCAACCGCAAAACCAGGATGTCCACTCGGAAGAACGGCACATCGCGACATGCCCTGGGAGCGCCACACCCGGACAAAGTGCGTTGCGGCAATACGCGGCATCTATTCTATCACCTCGTCGGCGCGTAGCAGCAGGGTTGGAGGCACCGTCACCCCGAGAGCTTTTGCTGTTTTGGCGTTGATGACAAGTTCAAACCGCGTCGGCTGTATCACCGGCAGATCGGCCGGCTTTTCTCCCTTGAGAATTCGTGCGACGTAAACAGCCGCTTGGTGATACGCATCTCGAATACTCGTTGTGTAGCTGACAAGACAACCGGAAGCTACGTACTCCCGGGTCGAGCCCATGACGGGGATTGCATAGCGCGCGGCAAGCCCGGCCACCTGGTCGCGCCGACTGCCGAGAAAAGGATCTGCCGCCATCAACATCGCCTGCGACTGCAGTTCGTGCGCCTTCGCAAAGTTACTGTCGATGTCGGCTGCGCTGGTGGCGCTCAACACGTGAAGCTCCTGGCCGAGGGCACGTGCCGCCGTTTGCGCGTCCTTGGTTTCCTGCTCGGCCTGAAGACTGTGTGGGTTGACGAGAAAGGCGATTGCGGTTGCAGCAGGAAGCAACTCATGCAGCAACTCCAGTCGTTTTCCGACCAGCGCGCTATTGAAAAACGTGACGCCGGTGACGTTGCCGCCGGGACGATTGAGGCTCGCGACGAGACCCGCCTCGACGGGGTCGTCGCCACTGATAAAGACGATTGGGATGCTCGACGTCGAGGTCTTGGCCGCCACGGCCGGTGCGTTACCACCGCCGGCAACGATCACGGTCGCATGGTGATCGGTCAGATCAGCGGCCAGCGCCGGCAAACGATCGTATCGTCCCTCGGCCCAGCGGTACTCGATCCGGACGTTCTGGTCCTCGATGAAGCCTTGCTCTTTGAGGCCTCGGCGGAACTCCGCCACCGCGTACGCATTCGCCGACGCCGATGCGCTGTGCAGAAAGCCGACAACCGGCGTTGCCGGGCTCTGGGCGCGCGCCGCGAGCGGCCAAGTTGCAGCAGCAGCACCAAGTAGGCTGACGAATTCCCGTCTTCTCATGAAGCCCCTCAGGGTCGAGGACTAGAACCGTTTTGATATCACATTCGAAGGCCGTCGCCGGATTCCGCGTCACAGCAAAATGAATGGCCGATGTCGCATACGGATCACTTTCGACCCTGCTCGGCTGACCGTGTGACTGTCGGCTGTTCCCTGATAGCGTCGACCCAGCGGGCACGGCTGCAAGTCGCCGAAGTGCCATCAGCCAACATCACTCATGTGCGCTTTTGGCAGGAGGCGCAGCTTTGAGCCTGTTTTGCTCCGTGAACTTCAAAGAGAAACGCGCATCGGCTGTCGTGACGAAATATTCTTGATAGCCGCCACGATGAATTGGCTTCATCGCCGCCGTATCGAGTAACCCTTCTTTGATGAACGACTCGTCGATATGAATCCCGATGACTTGCCCGAATACGATGTATCGAGGAGCTGGCCTCATGCTCAGATCCGTTAGCCGCACTGTTTGAAGCCATTTGCATTCAAGAGCGCACGGGGATGCTTTGACTCTAGGCGGCCTGACAAGCACTGATGAAGCGGGCTCCAGACCTACCTCTGCCATCTCGTTAACTCCCCGAGGGAATGACAGCGAGGTGTCCTTGACCTGCGTGCGCAAGTTCCAGACAGCGAGATTGCAAACGAATTCGCCCGATTCTTCTACATACTCAATCGTGTCCTTGCGACCCTCGCTGGCAAACATCACCATCGGCGGATCAGTCGAAACGCTGTTGAAATACGAGTAGGGCGCGAGATTTATATCGCCCTTCGAATTCATCGATGTGATCCATCCGATTGGCCTAGGCCCGACGATGGCATCGTAGGGGTTGTGGGGTAGGCCATGGTTGGCTTTGCTCGGTTCGTAAAACATTTGCCCACCATCGCGCCAAACGCGCTGAATTCGATTGCTGTTTTGCAATCGCAAATCGACTTCGAAGGCTATGTAATTTCAGTGTTCGGGCAAAGGGGAATCGTAGGCTAGGCCAGAACGACCGAATCCCCACGATCGCGTTGGCGCTGCGACGAGCCGGCGCGGCAGAAAGAGCGAACGCTGATCGGTCGATGACGCGACAGGTCATTGGCGGATTATTCGCACCGCCTTGCTGAATATCCGCTTTGCCAGGGAAACGAATATTGGACGCCCGGCGAATCACGTCGCGCCGAACAGGCCTTTCAGGAAGCCTGAGGGCGATGAATGCGGCGCACCGGCGGATTGGCTGCTGCCGCCGAGACGCCGGTTGAGCGTGCCGAGAAGCTGCGCCTTCGGCATCGGTTTTGCGAACAGGTAGCCCTGTCCGATGTCGCAACCGAGACCTTGCAGCTTGTGGCTCTCGTGGACCGTCTCGATGCCTTCGGCCACCGATTTGAGCTGAAAGCGCTTGGCGAGCTCGATAATGGTTTCACACAGCCCGGCATTGACCTTGTCGGAGTCGCAGCCGCTCACATAGCTGCGATCGATTTTCAGCTCGCTGAAGGGCAATTCCCGCAACCGCGCCAGCGAAGAATAACCGGCGCCAAAGTCATCGAGCGCGAGCGAGCAGTCGAGATCGCGCAGTTCCTTGGCGATATTGTTGGCAATTTCGAGGTCCTTCATCGCCTCGTCTTCCGTCACTTCGAGAATGAGGCCGGGCCAATCCGGCGCGACCGGGCGCTCCTCGCGCAGGATTTGCACGATCGGAAGCTTGACCAGGGCGGAAACCGGGACATTGACCGAGAGCTTCAGGTGGACTCCGAGCGCCGCGCAATCCTCATAATCGCGAAGCGCCGTGAGGATGACTCTTTCCGTCAGTGCGAACATCTCTTCTTCGCCGGCTCCCGGCAGGAAAACGCCGGGGCTGACCAGGCTGCCGTCGGGCCGCCGCGCGCGCACCAGCGCTTCGGCGCCGACAAGCCTTTTGGTCCGCAATTCGATTTTGGGCTGATACCAGAGCTCGAACCAGTCCCGTTGCAGAACCAGCCGCAACGTCACCTTGTCGTCGCTCACTGCAGGCTCGGCGACATTCTCCGGCGTCAACAAATTGCGCAGTGCTTCCAGCATGGCAATCCGACCCGCTTTCCCGGTCGTGACCGACAGACTAGAGGTTCGCCGGCAGGTAACCCGTTAATGACAAGGCCCCAACAGGCGATATCGTTGACACGAGGTGCATTCCAGAAGCGTCATTTTAAGAAATTCGTCTGCAACAACGGGCGGGCGCGACGGCTTCATCCGCCACCCGCACCGCGACTCTCGGACGTATTTCCAGCTATTCCGCCGCGCGCCGCGCCGCGATGATCTGGTCCGCGGTGCGGCCGGTGAGCTCGGCCATGTGATCGAACTTGAAGGTGAACGTGCCGGAGCCCGCCGTCGCCGACCTGATCTCAACGATAAGGTCGCCGATCTCCGCCTCTGGCATTTTTGCGCGAACGACGTCCCAACCGTCCCAGCCTTCTCGCGTATCGAAACCGAGGATTTGTCCGCGCCGGCCCGACATCAGCGCGTTGATCTTGGCGGTCGCCTCGGAGGGACAAACGATCTCGACGAGATGGATCGGCTCGAGCAGGACCGGCTGACACTGCGGCAAGCCCTCGGCAATGCCGATGCGGCCGGCGGTGCGGAACGCCATGTCGGAAGAATCGACGGTGTGATAGGAGCCGTCGACCAGCGCCACATGCAGATCCACCACGGGGAAGCCGAGCGGCCCATGCTTGAGCGCGTCGATGACGCCCTCCTCAACCGAAGGAATATAGTTGCGCGGCACCACGCCGCCGGTGATCTTGTCCTCGAAGCTGAACCCCGAGCCGCGCGGCATCGGCTTGATGTCGAGCACAACGTCGCCGTATTGGCCGTGTCCCCCCGACTGCTTCTTATGGCGGCCGCGCTGAACGACGCCTTTGCGGATGGTCTCGCGGTATCCGACGCTGGGCTGGCGCCGCTCGATGGCGACGCCGAAACGATCGCTCAGCCGCTCGGTGGCGACGCGCAGGTGCATCTCGCCCTGCCCCCACAGCACCACCTCGTGAGTCTCCGGGTTATGCACGATGGTGATCGAAGGATCTTCCTCGGCGAGCTTGTTGAGCGCCTGGCCAAGCTTGACATCGTCCTTGCGTTCCTTGGCCGAGATCGCGATGGCGAGCACGGGCGGATAGGGCTCGACCTTGGCGATCGGCGGATGCGGCTCCTTGCCGGCCGTCAGCGTGTCGCCGGTCTTGGCTTTTTCGAGCTTGGCGAAAGCGATGGTTTCGCCGACGGCCGCCGGCCCGCGCTTCTCGCTGTTCTGCCCGACGAGCTTGAAGACTCCGGCAACGCGGCCCGCTTCGTCATCGCCCGCCAGGAAAGTGGTGCCGTCGCCGGCCTGGCCCGCCAGCACGCGCGCAATCGACATCTTGCCGCCGTGCGTGGTGTTTTGCGTCTTGAGCACGTAGGCGACGGTCTCGCTGCCAGCCTCGATGCCGAGGCGCTTCGCGGTTTCGGCAATGCCCGGCGATTCGTGACGCAACGCCTTAAGGAGGCGCAGCACACCGTTGGCCCGGCTCGCGGTTCCCATCAGAACGGGGCAGACCAGCCCTTCTCGCAATTCGCGCGTGAGATCGTCGAACACCTTGTCGCGCGGCGGCTGGATGTC
>DATJYT010000408.1:0-11761 GCA_035499475.1 Xanthobacteraceae bacterium
TCGGCCGATTGCAGCCGCGATCACGCTGCGCAGCGTCGATACGGCCTGGTTCTGGAAGATCGCCTACGACGAGGCCTTTGCCCGTTACTCGCCCGGCGTGATGCTGACGGTGGCCCTCACCGAGGAACTCGCCGAGGACCCAACACTTGCGCGCGCGGACTCCTGCGCCACGGCCGATCACCCGATGATCGACCATATCTGGCGTGAGCAACTGGCCCTGTGTGATCGCTTGATCGCGCTGCGGCCCACGGCGCCATTCATGCTGGCCCGCCGCGCCGAGAGCCTGCGCCGTGCCGCTGTGGTCGGCCTCAAGCACATTCGCGGCTGGTTTCGCGCGTAAGTTCCGCTAAGCCCGTGCATGCAAGCGCTGCGCTTATTGCAGTGCAACACACACGCGTGCGGCCTATATGCCGGTCGCACCGGAGGGGACTCTGAACGAAAAAGAGGAGTCTGACCGTGAAGAAACTTGCTGCAATTGCAATCGCTTTGGGTACCGTCGCCGCGCTCGGCTCGGTGTCTGCATCAGCGCAGCCGGTACACCGCGCTTGGCACTATAGCCACGGGCCCTATTACGACTACGCACCGGGCTACGACGCTCCGGCGGTTAAATCCGCCCCCTATACGCCATATCCCTATGGCGGCCTGACCACCGGAACCCAGGAAAACCGCGAGGAGTGGGATCCAAGTTACGTTGGCGGAGCGCCCGGATAAAACGGTCGTTCCATCGACAAAGCCGAACGAACGCTCTGCGTTGACAAAAGGCCGGGCTCGTCCCGGGCTTTTTTACGACCAAAGTCTTTTGAGTGGCGCTTGGTCCTCCGCTAGTTTGTCACCCAGAGACCACGCGATGGCCGAGGCGATCAAAATCCGTATGGGCGGCTACGGGCCGCCCACAACGTCATTCTCGCGTTCGCTCAAGATGATCGGCGATGCGCTGGAAGCGCAGTTCGGCGACCGCATCGACGTAAAGTACGTCTGGAACATCATGGATTTTGGCTACCGCGCCGAGGACATTTTGTGGCTGGTCGAGGATGGTATCTTGACGCTTGGCTATCAATCGTCGAGCTATCTTACCGATCGGGTGCCCGAACTGGGCTTTGTCGATCTGCCGTTTCTTTTCGACCGTACTAGCGCCGCTCGGGCTGCCATCGACGGTGCGCTGGGTCGGTTCCTCGCGCAGAAGATCGAAGAGCGCGTCAATTATCGCATTCTCGGCTGGTTCGAGAACGGCTTCCGTCATATTTCAAACCGGCTCCGCACCGTGCGGACGCCGTCCGATCTCGCCGGCATGCGCATTCGCGTGTTGCCGAGCGAAGTGCAGGCGCGCACCTTTGAACTTCTTGGCGCCGCGCCGTTGCGTTGGGATTTGACCGAGGCGATCGCGGCGATCAAGGCCGGCACCATCGACGCACAGGAAAATCCCTTTGCCAACACCGTCACCTATGGTGTGCACAAGTTCCATCACTTCCACACCATCACCAATCATTTCTACATTTCGCGCCCGATCTTCCTGAATCGCACCGCTTTCGACGCGTGGCCGCAGGATTTGCAGCAGGCGATGCGCGACGCCGTCAAGCGCGCTGTCGAATTTCAGCGCGGCCTTGCCATCGAAGAAGATCGCGAGGCGCGCGCCGCGATCGAAAGGGAAGGCTGCGAGATCACCACCCTGACAGCGTCAGGGCATGCCGCATTCCGGGCTGCCGTCGCGCCGTTGCTCAACGAAGCACGCGGCACCTATGGCCGCGAAATGTTCGATATGATCGCCGCCAGGTAGAGTCAGCCGCGGTGCAGTTCGTCCGGCGCGGCAAGGATCAGCGCCCAATACACCTTGTATTTCGACTGCGGCGAATAGACCGCGGCGATGCCCATCTTTGTCACGCCGCGGTTGAGCATGTTGGCGCGATGCGGCGGCGAATCGCGCCAGCCCGAGAATGCTTCGGCCAGTGTGTGATAGCCGGCCGATATGTTTTCGACCGCGACGCTGGCGTCAAAGCCGGAATTGCGGATGCGATCCTGGAACGGGCGGCCGGCGTCATGCTCGAGTTTGTCGCGTGCCGCCATGACGCGCGCCTGATCGGTCGCCAGCTTCATCAGTTCCGGATCGATGGTGACCGGGCCGAGGCCGTTGTTGGCACGATAGCCGGAGATCATCGATTGTGCCGCGCCGGCATCAACGGCGGCGTCCTCGTGCGCGAGGTCGTGATAGAAGCCCGGCAGCCCTGCCGGCAGGTTCGAGCCCGAGCAGCCGGCGAGCGCCGCCGCAATCAGAACGCCGCAAGCAAGGCTCGCGACCGGACGCCGGATCATGGAAAATTCCCCCAATTGTGAGCGAAGGTGCCGCGAAAAAGTGTCGGAAGCGTGAATGGGCCGCTCCAGGCGCTGGCATATGCGAAAACCCTCCACTACGATCCGGACCGCGCGAAGAAACTGCATCAAGAAACCGGGCCGGCCCGGTATCGCCGCCGACAAATCGCCGCGCAAGGCGGCAACGCGATGGGGAGAACTGCCATGAAGCGGCTTGGACTAGCGGCGTTGTGCGCGCTCGGTGTCGTTTTCGCAACGACGGCTGGCCACGCGCAGGACAAATATCCATCGAAGCCGATCAAGATCATCGTGCCTTATGTGCCGGGCGGCGCCACCGATATCGTCGCGCGCATCCTCGCTGACCAGCTCAGCAAGGCGTTTGGCCAGTCCGTCTATGTCGAGAACAAGCCGGGCGCATTCGGCATCGTTGCCATCGAGGACATGGTCCGCTCCGGTGCCGACGGTTACACGCTGATGGTCGGCAACGTGTCCACCAATGCCATCACGCCGATCATCTATCCGCATAAATTCAAGATTGACTACGCCAAAGACGTCGTGCCGATCACCGATGTGGTTGATATACCGGCGTTTCTGCTGGCCACTACGAAGAATTTCGATGCCAAGAGCGTTTCGGAACTCGTTGCCGTGGCCAAGAAGAATCCCGGTCAGGTTCGCTACGGAACGGTCGGCCCCGGCAGCTATCCGCATTACGACATGGCGTATTTCGCCAAGCGCGCCGGTGATCTCGACATGACCGCGATTCCCAACAAAGCCGGCGCAACTGGCGTCATCAACGACATGCTCAACGGCTCGACGCAGGTTGCCTTCCTCAACGTGGCGAGCACCGCGCCGCAGGTGCGTGCTGGCAGCCTGCGTGCACTCGCTTTGGTCAATCATGCGCGGTTGTCGGATTTTCCGGACGTGCCGACCATGCAGGACATCGGCTTCCCTGACGTCGGCACGATTGCTTGGCAGGCGTTGTTTGCGCCGGCCGGCACGCCGAAAGAAGTGTTGCAGACGATCTTCGCCGCAACGGTGGCGGCGATGAAGGCGCCGGCGGTGGCCGAGGCGTTCAAGAAGCAGACGTTCAATACGGTTCCAAATTCATCTCTTGATGATGCCAAGGCGTGGCTCGGGCACGAAATGGACACATGGCGAAAGATCACCGGTGAGGTCAAGATCGAGACGGAGTAGAAGTCCTTCCGGCGCGCCTGCTCCTCGCCGCGCTCGGCCCCGTAAAGATGAAAAGGGATTGAGCGAGTGCAAGCAGAAGAGGCGACGCAGTCGAAATATCCGGTCGTGATCGAAAAGGACGTCGATGTCCCGATGCGCGACGGCGCGCGGCTAAAGGCCGACGTGTTTCGACCCTACGACGATGGCAAGTTTCCCGCCATTCTCAATCTCGGCCCCTATCAGAAGGACAAGCTCTGGATCGTTCCGCCGAATCTCGAGGAAGCGCCCAATGATTGGATGAACTGGGAGACGGTGAACCCGAATTGGTGGGTGCCACGCGGCTATGGAACGGTACGCGTCGACGGGCGCGGCACCGGCAAGTCGCCGGGGCAATACGATCCGTGGTCGCTCGCCGAAGCGGTCGATCTTTACGACGCGGTCGAATGGGCCGCGGTGCAGCCATGGTGCAACGGCAAGGTCGGCCTGCTCGGCATTTCCTATTTCGCCATCAACCAGTGGTTCGTCGCCAATCTGCAACCGCCATCGCTTAAAGCAATCATTCCATGGGAAGGTTTTGCCGATCTCTATCGCGATGCGCTCTATCACGGCGGCATCCTCAGCCTGTTCATGACCAACTGGTACACGGCCCATCTGCTGCATCACCTGTTGGGGCGCGCCTCGCAGGGTGCGCCGGACGGCTGGCAGAACAACACGCTGCACTTCTGGCTGCACAACTCGCTCGATAGCGGGGCCTTTCGCGGCTCGCAGGCGCAATGGGAGAAAATCAACGTGCCGATGTTCAGCGTCGGCAATTGGACCGGAATGGGTCTCCACCTGCGCGGCAACACCGAGGCGTTCATGCGCGCGGCGACGCCGCACAAGAGGCTGCGCATTCACACCGGCTCGCATGTCCATCCGTTCTACACCGAGGACGGTCGGCAAGATCAAATTCGCTTCTTCGATTATTGGCTCAAGGATATCGACAACGGCGTGATGAATGAGCCGCCGGTGAAGCTCGCGATCCGCAAGGGCGGTGACGAGGTCGAATGGCGTGATGAGCAGGAGTGGCCGCTTAAAAGGACGCGCTGGACCAAGCTTTATCTTGATTTATCGCGGCCCGGAGAGGACGGCGGCGAGGTCGCTGGCCGCCTGGAACTGAAAAACCCGGCGACCGAGAGTTCGCGTACTTATCCCGCATCAAGCCTTGGCACCATGGGTTCGACCTCGGCAGCCGCCTCGCAGGTGATGGGCGGCGGCATCAAGCCGGGCATGGGCGTGTCGTTCGAGACCACGAGGCTCGCCGTCGACACCGAGATCACCGGACCGCTGGCGGCGGTCCTTTGGGTATCGAGTTCGAGCGAGGACATGGATCTCTTCCTGACGCTGCGCAACATTGGGCCCGATGGCGCGGAGATCATGGAAACCGGTCAGCAGGGCGCGCCGGTGCCGGTGGCGAAAGGCTGGCTGCGCGTGTCGCACCGAGAGCTCGATCCCGATCTGTCGCTGCCCTATCGCCCGTATCACCGGCACGTGCGGCGGCTTTATCTGACGCCGGGCGAGATCGTGAAAGTCGAAGTCGAGATCTGGCCGACCTCGATGGTCTTCAAGAAAGGCCATCGCATCAGGCTCGACGTTCAGCCGCGCGACGGCATCGGCAGCGCGCACTACATGCACTATCATGCCGATTACAATACCGGCACCAATACGATCTATGCCGGCGGTGACAAGGCGTCCTACCTTTTGTTGCCGGTGATTCCGGCAGCCGGGCAAACGTAAAACTTGTTCACTGCCGAATATTCGCCGCGATCGCGACCTCGGTCGCCTTCTTTACTTCGGCGTCGATATAGCGGGCGAAGTCCTCCGGGCTGCCGCCGACCGGCTCGATGCCGATCTTGCGCAGCGGTTCCGCAACGTCCGGCGATTTCAACGCCTCGTTGGCGACATGCGCGAGCTTATCGATGATCGGCTTGGGCGTGCCGGCTGGCGCCAGCAGGCCGAACCAGAGTCCGAGGTCGTAGTTGGGCAAACCGGCTTCCGCCATGGTAGGCACGTTGGGCGCGATGCTGGCACGTTGCGCCGTCGTGACCGCGATCGCGACGAGCTTGCCTTCCGCGACTTGCTGAATGACCGCTGAGGCTGGCGCGAACCAGAGCTGAACGCGGCCGGTTACCACGTCGGTCAACGCTTGAGCGCTCCCCGTGTAGGGCACATGCGCCAGCTTGATCCCAGCCATGATGTTGATTAGTTCGCCGGCTACATGGGTCGTCGTGCCGACGCCGGACGAGGCGAAGAAGATCTGGTTGGGCTTCGTCTTGGCGAGCGCGATCAGCTCCTTCAGATTCCTCACACCCAGCGACGGGTTGGCCACCAGGATGTTTGGCACCGAGGCGACGCGAGTGATCGGAGCAAAATCCTTCACCACGTCGTAGGTCGGCTTGATCGTCATGCCGGCATAGTTGGTCTGCGCCGCCGTTGCCATGAAGATGGTGTATCCATCATTGGGCGCGCGCGCGACATATTCGGCGGCGACGTTGCTGCCTGCGCCCGGCTTGTTCTCAATGATGAATTGCTGGCCCAGCGCATCGCTGAATTTTTGCCCGAGAAGGCGTGCCGGCGTGTCGGCCACCGCGCCTGCACCGAAGCCGATGATGATGCGCACCGGATGCGTCGGATAATCGTCAGCGCGGCTTACGTTTGGGCCCACGGTGACGGCGAAGAAGGCGCATGCGGCGAGCCGCATCAGGAATTTCATGGGCTATGCTCCCGTTGTCAGCTTTTGAGTCCGGCGGCGCGGGCGACGTCCGACCACCGCGCAAGCTCGGTCTGCATGTAATGCTTGAGGTCGTCGGGCCCGCCGCTGAGCGGATCGATCCCCTGCTTGCGCAGGCCTTCCATTGCCTCGGGCGTGTGGATGGCCTTTTGCGCGGCGGCGGCGAGCTTGTCGATCATCGCTGTCGGCGTCCCTTTCGGCGCCAACAATGCGAACCAGAGGCCGGTATCGAAGTCGGTTATGCCCGCTTCCATCATGGTCGGAAGGTTGGGCAGCATGCTTGCGCGGGTGCGCGTCGCCGAGGCCAGCCCGATCAACTTGCCGGCCTCGATCTGACCGATCACCGACGAGGCCGGAGAAAACATCATCATGGTTCGTCCGGCGATGAGATCGGCGACCGCCTGCGGGCTACCCTGGTAGGGCACATGCACCAGCTTGACGCCGGCGCGTTGCGAGAACAGTTCGGCGGCAAGATGCGGCGCCGAGCCGATACCGACCGACGCATAAAGCACTTCGCCCGGTTTAGACTTGGCGAGCGCAATGAGTTCGGCAACCGAATGGACGTTGATCGCCGGATTGACGACCAGCACCACGTTGACGTTGGCGACCGGTGCGATCGGCGCGAAATCCCTGAGCATGTCGAACGGTAAACCCGGATTGATCGCCTGATTGGTGATGTTGGCGGACGAACCGACGAACAACGTGTAGCCGTCATTAGCAGCATGCGCCGCATATTCGGCTGCGATGCTGGAAGCTGCGCCCGGCTTGTTGTCGATGACGAACTGCTGTCCGAGAATTTGACTCATGCCGTTGCCCAGCATTCGCGCGGTGATGTCCATCGAGGCACCTGGGGGAAAACCGACCACGAGATGGACCGGGCGAGATGGGTAGGAGTCTTCTGCCAGGGCGCGAAGCGACGTGAACGCCGGCATCAGCCCGGCGGCGAGACCGCCACCACAAAAAGTCCTGCGATCGATCCGCAGCATGGCGTTTCCCCTTGATGCGTCGGCGCGCGTGCCGTCCGCTAAGTTATTGTTAAGAAATCCTGCATCATTCCTTAACCTCAAAACAACGGGTTCGCGACTAGTTTTGCCGAGATGCTGGCGCGGGCACGATGCATTTCAGCGCGAGACTAGGGAGGGCCAACCGCCACTGGGGACTCGCCGTTTTGGCGGGATTTCTCGGCTTTGCCGCAGGTCTGGCCGTCTTCGTCTCATGCGGCACCGGCGCAGTCGTGCGTGCGCTGAACGAAGCTCCTCAACCGATGACCTGCGCCATTTTGGCGCTGCCGGTCGGGCTCGGCGCTGCGGCGCTGGCGGGCTTCTTTGTCACCGCGCAGCGCCGCGCGCAGGCCCGTCTCCTGCGCGCCGCGCTCAACAACATGACGCAGGGCCTGTGCATGTTCGACAATGCCGGGCGCCTCATCCTGTGCAACGAGCGTTATGTTGAGCTTTATGGCCTGCGGGCCGATCAAGCACAGCCGGGCACGCCGTTGCGCGATCTGCTCCTGCGTCGCTCCAAGGCGGGCACTTTCACCGGCGATCCGGATCGCTACGTGGCGGAATGCCTCAAGCGGCTCGCAGAGCAGCGCACCGAAACCAAGACCAACCAGGTGAACGGTCGCGTCATCACGCTGGTCAGCCGACCGCTGCGCAGCGGCGGCTGGCTGGCGACGCATACCGACGTGACTGATCAATTAAAGGCCGAGACCGAGCGCGACTCGCTGCGGCGGCGCGACGACCGGCGGCGCAAATCTGACGTGGCGATTTCCGCGTTTCGCCTTCGGGTCGAGACCGTGCTCAAGACTGTCGGCCAAAGCGCGACGGCCATGAAAGCCGCCGCCAAAACGCTCTTGGCCACGTCCGATTATACGCTGCAGCGCACCGAGGGCGCGCTGCACGGCTCCAACGAAGCCTCGATCAATGTCGAGACGGCGGCAACTGCAGCCACGCAGCTCTCGGGCTCGATCAAGGAGATCAGCCGTCAACTGACGCAGGCAAACGAAGTCGTGCAGAAGGCGGCGGCCGATGCCGGGGCGACCAACGAGGACATCTCCGCGCTGGCGCGCGTGGCGCAGAAGATCGGCGACGTGGTCAAACTGATCCAGGACATCGCCGGGCAGACCAATCTGCTGGCGCTCAACGCGACCATCGAGGCGGCGCGCGCCGGCGATGCCGGGCGCGGCTTTGCCGTGGTTGCCTCGGAGGTGAAATCCCTCGCGGTTCAGACCGCCAAGGCGACCGAGGAGATCACCCGCGAGATCCTGTCGGTACAAAGCAGCGTCGCCGCCGCAGTATCGGCGATCCGCGACATCACCCAGCGGATGCAGGACATCAATCAATATACATCGGCGGTCGCGGGCTCGGTCGAGCAGCAGGAAGCGGCGACCGGAGAGATTTCACACAACGTCGCCAGCGCCGCCGCCGGAGCCAAGGCCATCGTTGCCGCGCTCGACGAAGTCGCCGGCGGCGTCACGCAGACCCGCAGCTCCGCCAAGACCATGCTCGCTGCGTCCGAAGAGGTCGAGAACGCGACTGCCAAGCTGCGCAGCGAGGTCGAGGAGTTTTTGGGCACCGTGGCGGCGTGATCCCTGACGCCGTCTCGGCGAAAGCGGACACCTGTTACGCCCGGTGCGCCCTCGGTCAAGATACAGCACGCTGACTGCGGATTCCCGCGTTCGCGGGATTGACGACCATGCTACCGGCCTGCCGCATAGCCTTGCATGCCGCGCGGGTTGGCGGCGGCGCGCCGGCGCGGGCCCACACGCGAGGCTGCGGTGAGGCGCCCTTCCGACCAGTCGGGTCCGACTTCCACCACATGGCCGCGGCGTTCGAGCTCGGCGACGGTTTTTCTCGGTATGCGGCCTTCAAGAATCAGCGCGCCAGGCCGCGCCGTCCGCGGCCAGAACGAGCTTGGGAAATGCTCGGAATGCCATGCCGGCGCGTCGATCGATTCCTGAAGGTTCATGCCGCAATGGACATGGCGCATGAAGAATTGCGTGATCCATTGGTCCTGCCCATCGCCGCCGGGCGAGCCCCAGGCCAAATAGGGCTCGCCGTCGCGCAGCGCCATGGTCGGTGACAGCGTGGTGCGCGGGCGGCGGCCGGGTCCGAGTGCGGCGGGATGATCCTCCTCGAGCCAGAACATCTGCGCGCGGGTGCCGAGGCAAAAGCCGAGCTCAGGGATGACCGGCGAGGAATGCAGCCAGCCGCCCGACGGCGTTGACGATACCATGTTGCCGGTTCGGTCGATGATGTCGAAATGAACGGTATCGCCGCGCGTGTTGCCGAGCCTTCCGACCGTGGGTTCGCCGGCGCCGAGTTGGCCCACCGTCGGCTCGTCCGCGCCGGCCGCCGTAGTCGTATTCGCGCGGCGCAGCTTGATGACAGCGCCGAAGCCCTCGATCGAGCCGGGGCGCTGTTCCAGCGACGCATTGTCGGTGATGAGTTTGCGGCGTTCGGCATTGTAGGCGTCGGAGAGCAGTGTCGTCATCGGCACTTCGACAAAATCGGGATCGCCGTAGAAGACCTCGCGGTCGGCGTAGGCGAGCTTGGCGCATTCGACGATCAGATGAATGAAATCGGGCCCGGTCGGATCGAGCCCGTCGAAATCGAAGCCTTTGAGCAGCGCAAGTTGTTGCAGTGTCACCGGGCCCTGCCCCCATGGGCCGGTCTTGCATACGGTGTAGCCGCGATAGTCGTAAGTGAGCGGCGCTTCGACATGCGGCGTCCAGCGCGCCATATCGTCGGCGGTGAGCACGCCGCGGTGTTTCTGCCCGCTGGTGTCCATGATCTCCTGGGTGCGGCAGAACCGATCGATGGCCTCGGCGACAAAGCCCTTCGACCAGGATTGGCGTGCGCGCTCGATCTGCGCCAGGCGATCACCGCCGGCGCTTTCGGCTTCCTTGACGATCCGGCCATAGGTCGCTGCCAATGTCTTGTTGGTGAACAACGATCCGGTTGCCGGCACTGCGTTGTTCGGCAGGTAGACCGCGGCCGAGGTCGGCCAATGCTCGCGGAAAAGCTGGGCGACCGTGCCGATGGTCGCATTGGCACGTTCGAGCAGCGGATGGCCGTTCTGCGCGTAGCCGATCGCCGGCGACAGCACGTCGGCGACAGTCATGGTGCCGTAGTCGCGCAGCAGCATCATCCAGGTCTCGAACGTTCCGGGCACGCAGGCGGCGAGGAGTCCGGTGCCGGGCACGAGGTCCAGGCCTTCGCTGCGGTAATGCGCGATGGTGGCACCGGCGGGCGCTACGCCCTGGCCGCAGATCACTTCCGTCTTGCCGCGACGCGCATCATGAACGATGACCGGCACATCGCCGCCCGGCCCGTTGAGATGCGGCTCGACGACCTGCAACGTGAATGCCGTCGCCACTGCGGCGTCGAAGGCATTGCCGCCGCGCTCCAGCATGCCCATGCCGACGGCGGTCGCGATCCAGTGGGTCGTGGTGACGACGCCGAAGGTGCCCTCGATTTCCGGCCGGGTGGTGAAGGCGTTCGGGTTGATGTTGGTCATGAACTCTCTCTGCGGCATCGTTTCCGCTCGGAATGGACTGGTTGCACGGCGCACGGCCGGCGAATAGACACTGTGCGGATGACTTTATCGGGCCGTGCGAGCGGCCGGAAGGGCAGGGAACAGGCGTGGCGAGAGAACCTCTCAAGGTTGGATTGGCCGGGCTTGGCGCCGTCGGACTTGAAGTGGCGCGGCGGATCGAGGCAGGAATTCCGGGCTTGGCGCTGGCGGCGGTTTCGGTGCGCGACAAGGAGAAAGCGCGGCGGAACCTGCCGGGCATTGGCGAGCGCATTCCGGTCGTCGCCGCCGAGGCGCTGGCGGAGGCCTGCGATCTCGTCGTCGAATGTCTGCCGCCGGCGATGTTCCGTGCCGTGGCCGCATCCGTGATTGAGCGCGGCAAAATCTTCATGCCGCTCAGCGTCGGCCAGCTTCTGGAAAACTGGGAATTCGTCGAACGCGCCAAGGAGACGGGCGCGCACATCCTGGTGCCGACCGGCGGTCTGATCGGGCTCGACGCCGTGCGCGCCGCGGCCGAAGGCACCATCCGCTCGGTCACCATGATCACCCGCAAACCACCGAACGGGCTTGAAGGCGCCCCCTATCTGGTCGAGCGCGGCATCTCGCTGAAGGGTCTCAACGAACCGAAGAAAGTCTTCGACGGTGCGGCGCGTGAGGGCGCACGCGGCTTTCCCGCCAACGTCAACGTCGCCGCGGCGCTAAGCCTCGCCGGCATTGGACCCGACAAGACGCGGCTCGAAATCTGGGCCGATCCAGCGCTCGATCGCAACACCCATCGCATCGAGGTCGACGCCGACACAGCGAGCTTCTCTATGTCGATTGCCAACGTGCCGTCGGAAAATCCGCGCACTGGGCGTATCGTGGCGCTCAGCACCGTCGCGGCGTTGCGTGGCTTGGTTGCGGAGCTGAAAGTCGGGACGTGACCGACGATCGTGGGGGCGGGTTTCAAACCCGCCCCTACGGCATCAGGTCGCGCCGGGC
>DATJYT010000409.1:0-2823 GCA_035499475.1 Xanthobacteraceae bacterium
GTCGGAGACGAGCGCTCCGAAACAAAGCGGGGAGTGACTGTGACCTCGATCTTGCGGGTGACCGCGCGGTACATCTAAATGCCGTATAATTGTCGCAGTCGGGGTCAGTGATCGTCCTCGATTTGCGAGTATGGCCGAAAGGCCTCCTGAAAGAAAAGCCGTTCATGGCTCCCTTGGCCCCGGTATCGACCGAACGCGATCTGCGGCTCGATTTGTTCCGGGGGATCGCCCTCTGGCTGATCTTCCTCGACCACATTCCATCCAATGCGGTGAGCTGGCTCACCATCCGCAACTACGGCTTTTCGGACGCGACCGAAATATTCGTCTTCATCTCCGGCTACACCGCCGCCTTCGTCTATGGCCGCGCCATGGAACAGCATGGCTTCGTGGTGGCGAGCGCGCGCGTGCTCAAGCGCGCATGGCAGATCTACATCGCGCATGTCTTCCTGTTTGCGATTTATCTCGCCGAGATCGCCTACGTCGCGCATACCTTCGACAATCCGCTCTACACCGAAGAAATGGGTGTGCGGAATTTCCTCGCCGATCCGGACGTCACCATCCTTCAGGCGCTGCTGCTCAAGTTCAAGCCGGTGAACATGGACGTGCTGCCGCTCTACATCGTGCTGCTCGCCTGGTTCCCGCCGATCCTGTGGCTGCTGCGGCGCGCGCCCTCGACCGCGCTGATCGCGTCGGCCACGTTCTATGCGCTGACCTGGTGGTTCGACTGGAGCATCCCTGCCTATCCGACCGGCGTCTGGGTGTTCAATCCCTTTGCCTGGCAAATGCTGTTCGTGTTCGGCGCGTGGTGCGCGCTCGGCGGCGCGCAACGCCTGTCGCGCTGGATCAATTCGCCGGTCGTCGTTTCGCTGGCCGCGTTTTATCTCCTGTTCGCATTCGGCATTGCGCTCAGCTGGTACTTCCCGCGGCTCGCTGTCTTCGTGCCGAAACTGGTCGGCGATATCATCTATCCGATCGACAAGACCAATCTCGATGTGCTGCGCATTCTGCATTTCCTGTCGCTCGCCGTGATCACGGTGTGGTTCGTGCCGCGCGACTGGGCGGCGTTGCGAAAGCGCGTGTTCTGGCCGGCAATCGTCTGTGGGCAGCATTCGCTTGAGACATTTTGTCTCGGCGTGTTCTTGTCGTTCGCCGGCCACTTCGTCTTCACCGAAATATCCAACCGGCTGGCCATGCAGGTTGCCGTCAGCCTGGCCGGCATCGCCATCATGGTCGGCGCGGCGGCGCTCGTTTCATGGTATAAGAACGTCGAGCGACGGGGATCGGGACCGCGTCCGCCGGCGACGAAGCCGAGCTACGCGGGGGGCGCATGACGATACGTTTGGCACTGCCGCTGGCCTTGCTGCTGCTGGCCGGCCCCGCTTGGGCCGCAGAGCCTGGCGAATGCCAGGTCGCGCAGCCGCAGATCGAGCAGCATTTCCCGCTGCCCAACGTCCAGCATGCGATCGCAGCCAAGAAGCTGACCATCCTGGTTCTGGGCTCCGGCTCGTCGATCCTGGTGGGGCCGAAAGGCAACGATTTTGCCTATCCCTCGCGGCTGCAAAAGGCGCTGCAGGAGGATCTGCCCGGCGTCGCAATCAAAGTCGTGACCGACGTCAAGCAGCACCGCACCGCGGTCGACACCGTTAAATTGCTCGGCAAGTCGTTAGCCGACCTTAAGCCGGCGCTCGTGGTCTGGCAGACCGGCACAGTCGAGGCCATGCAGGGGATTGATCCTGATCAATTCAGTCAGGCCCTCGACCAGGGTATCAACATTGCCCGTTCGGCAGGCGCTGACGTTCTCTTAGTCAATGCCCAATACAGTCCGCGTACCGAGTCGATGATCGCGTTGTCGACTTATGCCGAGAATATGCGTTGGGTTGCACTGCAACATGAAGCGCCGCTGTTCGATCGGTTTGAAGTCATGAAATTATGGGCAGACCTTGGTACATTCGATTTCGTCGGCGCGGCGAACAAGCTTGACATCGCCGCCCGGGTCCATAATTGCATAGGGTGGCTGTTGGCGGACCTTGTCATCGACGCAGCCAAACAAAGCGGCCCGCAAACCGAAGGCCGCTGAAAAGATCTGGGGCTGGGAAAGCAAAGTGGAAGAACAATTCTCTCCTCGCGCGGCAAAGCACATTGCTCTCGCCGCGCTCGTGGCGACTGTCGCTCTGCCGGCCGCGGCGCTTGCCGACGGCCCGCGTTGCGATGCGCAGCTCGACCGCGTGCACTTCGCCAACCACCTGCCGCGCGTCGCAAAGAAATTGGCCGAGCACCAGCCGATCACCATCGTCGCGATCGGCTCATCCTCGACCGCGGGCGCGGGCGCGAGTTCGCCGGCGGCGACCTATCCGAGCCGGCTGCAGATCGAGTTGAGCGAGCGCTTCCCGGGCCAGACCTTCAAGGTGATCAACCGCGGCGTCGGCGGCGAAGAAGTCGACGACATGCTCAAGCGCTTCGACCAGGCCGTCATCGCCGCCAAGCCCGACCTGGTGCTGTGGCAGCTCGGCACCAATTCGGTGCTCCGCGATCATGAGGTCGCCGGCCACGAGGCTGCGATCCATGTCGGCATCAAGAGAATCCGCGCGACCGGCGCCGACATTGTTTTGATCGATCCGCAATTCACGCCCAAGGTCATCGCCAAGCCGGAAGCGGCGCACATGGTCGCGCTGATGGCGCTCACCGCGAAGCAGGAAGATATCGACCTCTATCCGCGCTACGAGGTGATGCGGCGTTGGCACGACGTCGACCACGTCGACTTCAAGACTTTCGCCTCGCCCGACGGCCTGCATATGAATGACTGGGGCTATGCCTGCTGGGCCA